>DASPRM010000074.1 GCA_035624455.1 Terriglobales bacterium | reverse complement strand
GGCTGAAATCATGCCGAACTTGACGGCAAAGGCGCCACCGAAACCGCAACATTCCTCCGCGTACGGCATCTCTACCAGTTCCAGACCGCGGACTCTGGATAGGAGCTTTCGGGGTTCTACTTTTATATGCAATTCGCGTAGCGCGTGGCAGGTTTCGTGCAGCGTCACGCGATGCGGAAATTCCGCTCCAACATCTTCTATGCCTGCGACTTTGACCAGGTATTCGGAGAACTCGAATACCCGTTTGGCCAGAGCAGCCGCGGGCTCACGCAGCGGACTGTCTGCCAGCAGGTCGCGATAGAAATTCCGCACCATAGTAGTGCAGGAGCCTGACGGGCAGACGATAGTCTCTGCATTCTCGAAAATCCGAACAAAACGTTCGGCGATGGGGCGAGCTTCGTCCCAGAATCCGGAATTGAAGGCGGGCTGCCCACAGCAGGTCTGCTCAACCGGAAAGTAAAGATCGCACCCGATTCGGCGAAGCACCTCGACCATGTCGATGCCTACCTGGGGCGCAAGCTGATCGACGAAGCAGGGGATGAACAGGGTAACCTTTGGCATCGAGTCCCCGCTTATACCGCTGATTGGGAGTTACCGCAAGGGAGGCCGACACAGGTAAGTCGCATCACTTCTATTCCCAGGTAACGGCAATCAAATTGACATCACATCTGGTGTTCCAAAACGATCTCCGCGACGGCTTACCATCGTGGAGGTGTCATGGCCACTGTCCCAATCCCTCCGGAGGGCGGCGAATCGTTCCGTATTGTGTTTGACAAAGAGGTTGACGGCCGCTGGTTGGCGGAAATCCCCCAGTTTCCCGGCGTCATGGCATACGGAAAGACTAAGCAAGGCGCCGAGGTGGCAGTCACTGCACTAGCGTTGCGGGTAATTGCCGATCGAACTGAGCAAGTTAGAAAGCCTCCCAAGTCAATCCAATTCTTGTGAGTGAGTGGCCGAGCACCAAGGCGAGCCGGGTATATCGGGCGCTTCTGCGGATTGGATGGCGGCCCAAAACGGAGAAGAAGGGATCTCACGTCCAACTCCAAAAAGAAGGATTTCCCGATTACACCTGGGCCTGGCACGATTCGGAAGGCTGGGGCCGGTGGCACTCAGGAAAATCGGGAAATACACCGGCCTAAAACCGGAAGACCTATAAGGACCCATCTGACGCCAGAAATCATCCTCGTCAAAGCCCTGCTTATACGATCAGTTCCGATTATGCTCGCCCAATAAACTATAAGCTTGCCTTATCGCTAATTCGGCGTATGCTTACCTGCACGCACACATTCTTTCCGGCTCGCTGCCGGAGATGACTCATGGCAATGGAGAGCACAGTCGGACTCATCAGCGCAGGTTTTGCGCGGGTAGGGGTACGACTGCCCCTCGTGGGCCTTCGAGTATCCATTGGAGTCGGCAGCGGATGAGGCCGGAATAGAACAAAGTTTCCCGAGCCATCATTCGCTGAGGATGATGGCTTTTTAATTTGATCGCGGAAATCGATCCCAGGGGTGTCCGGAAATGGCAAACGAAGCGAAGCGGCGAAGCGCTGCCATCACCGAGGGGCCAAACCGGGCGCCTGCCCGGGCCATGTTCAAAGCCGTAGGCTTCACCGATGAAGACCTCCGTCGGCCGATCATCGGCGTGGCCAACACCTGGATCGAGGTGGGACCGTGCAACTACCACCTGCGTGAACTTGGGGCTGCTGTGAAGGAAGGCATACGGCGGGCAGGTGGCACGCCGATGGAGTTCAACACGGTTTCGATCTCCGACGGGATCACTATGGGCAGCGAGGGGATGAAGACTTCGCTGATAAGCCGTGAGGTGATCGCAGACTCGATCGAGTTGGTGGCTCGCGGCAACCTGTTCGATGGACTGGTAGCGCTTTCAGGCTGCGACAAAACGATCCCGGGAACGGTGATGGCGCTGTGCCGCCTGGATATTCCGGGGCTGATGCTCTATGGCGGCTCGATCGCTCCGGGACGATTCCAGGGGCACGATGTTTCCATCCAGGATGTTTTTGAAGCGGTCGGCGCTCACGCTCGTGGGCGCATGACTGATGCCGAGCTCGCTGATCTGGAGAATCACGCCTGTCCCGGGGCCGGCGCCTGCGGCGGACAATTCACAGCCAACACGATGGCGACGGTCTGCGAATTCCTGGGAATCTCGCCGATGGGGGCCAATGACGTTCCCGCCCTCGACGGCCATAAGAAAGATGTAGGGGGGGAAGCGGGAGCGATGGTGATGGAGCTGTTCCGCCGCGATATTCGCCCTTCTCAGATCATCACGCGCGAGGCGATTGAGAACGCCATCGCCAGTGTGGCCGCCAGCGGGGGATCCACCAATGCCGTTCTGCACCTCCTTGCCATTGCGAGCGAACTGGGGATTGAGCTCGATATCGATGACTTCGATCGCATCAGCGCGCGCGTACCCTTGCTGGCCGACCTGAAACCCGGAGGCCGCTTCATGGCTACCGACATGTACCACGCAGGTGGAGCGCGCCTTCTGGCGCAGCGCTTGCAACAGGCCGGGCGGCTCAATGGCGATTGTCTGACAGTCAGCGGAAAGACCATGGCCGCGGAAGCCGACCAGGCAGTAGAAGCGCCGGGGCAAGAAGTGGTCCGTCCGATTTCCAATCCGATCAAGCCGAACGGCGGCCTGGTAATCCTGAAGGGGAACCTGTCGCCCGATGGCTGCGTGATGAAGATCGCCGGGCATGAGATCCAGCATCATCGCGGCCCGGCACGGGTTTTCGACAACGAGGACCTGGCGTTCGCTTCGGTCCAGGCGGGCGAGATCAAGGCTGGCGATGTAGTGGTTATCCGCTACGAAGGCCCGCGCGGTGGTCCGGGAATGCGCGAGATGCTCGCGGTAACAGCGGCGATTACTGGCGCAGGGCTAGGAGAATCTGTAGCTCTGCTCACCGACGGGCGCTTCTCCGGAGCGACCCATGGGTTCATGGCGGGACATGTGGCTCCCGAAGCGGCCTATGGCGGGCCGATTGCCGCCGTCCGCGACGGCGACATCATCGAGATCGATATTCCGACACGAAAATTGCAGGTTGAGCTGAGCGATGCAGAACTGAAGTCGAGGCTGTCCGCTTGGAAGCAGCCTGCACTGCGCTATCCCACCGGAGTCATGGGTAAATACGCAGTGATGGTGTCGTCCGCATCGCACGGCGCCACAACTTCGGATTGGAGTGCGCGTGCCGGGACTGAAACGGTGACAAAAATTCAGCAAGAAGCAGTAGGAAGGTACCGATGATCAAGACAGGTGCGGAAATTGTTTGGGAATGCCTCCTGCGCGAGGGTGTGCGGCATGTATTCGGCTATCCCGGTGGCGCAATCCTGCCAACCTATGATGCGCTGACGAAATATGACATTCACCATGTCCTGGTGCGCCACGAACAGGGCGCGACGCACATGGCCGATGGCTTTGCGCGCGCAGGAGGCGGCGTGGGCGTTGCGATTGCAACTTCCGGCCCTGGCGCCACCAACATGGTTACCGGCATTGCCACGGCAATGCTGGATTCCTCGCCGATCGTCTGCATCACGGGGCAGGTGGGGAGCAAGCTGATTGGCTCCGATGCCTTCCAGGAAACCGACATCACCGGCGTGACCCTGCCGATCACCAAGCACAATTACCTGGTGACACATGCGGAAGACATTGCGCGGACGATCCGCGAAGCGTTCTACATCGCGCAGTCGGGGCGGCCGGGTCCAGTGTTGATCGACATAACGAAAGATGCCCAGCAGGGCAGTTGCAAGTTCGATTGGGAGGCGGCCAAGCCACAGCTGCCCGGGTATCGCCCTGACCTTTCACCCGCCGCCGAGGATTACGAGAAAGCGGTGGCGATGATCAACAGCGCGCAGCGCCCGGTGATCCTGGCTGGCCACGGAGTCATTCTCTCCGGCGCGACTCGTCTGGTGAAGGATTTTGCTGAAAAAGCGCACATCCCCATTGCCATGACCCTGCTGGGAATCGGCGGTGTTCCGGCTGGGCATCCCCTAAACCTCGGCATGATGGGCATGCACGGAGAAGCGTGGGTGAATCACGCGATCCAGGAGGCCGACCTGCTGCTGGCGTTCGGCATGCGCTTCGACGACCGCGTGACCGGCAACCTGAAGACTTATGCGCCCACGGCCAAAAAGATTCACGTAGAGATCGATCCGGCGGAAATCAACAAGAATGTAAAGGTGGACATCGCGTTGCTGGGCGATCTGGGCGAAGTGCTGCAGGAGCTGCTGCCGCGCATTGAAACCCGCGACCGCTCCGAGTGGCTCAGCCACATTCGCGAGCTGAAGGGCGATTCGGCGGTGCGCGACATACAGAACCTGCCAGACAGCGGGCATCTTTACGCAGCGCACGTCATCAACGATCTTTGGCGCGAGACCAAGGGCCGGGCCCTGGTGGTCACCGATGTAGGCCAGCACCAGATGTGGGAAGCGCAGTATTACCACCACGATCAACCGCGATCTTTGATTACCTCGGGTGGACTGGGCACGATGGGATTCGCACTTCCCGCCGCAATCGGAGCCAAGTTCGCGCGGCCCGACGCTGAGGTCTGGGTGGTGGTGGGCGATGGCGGTTTCCAGATGACCATGGCCGAGCTGGCTACGATCGCGCAGGAGAAGATCGACGTCAAAATCGCCATCATCAACAATGGCTTCCTCGGCATGGTGCGCCAGTGGCAGGAATTTTTCTACGAAAAGCGCTACGCCGCCACGCCGCTGTTGAATCCCGACTTCGCGAAACTGGCGGATGCTTACGGCATTCGCTCTTTCACGGTGAGCGAGCGCAAAGACGTGATCCCCACGGTGCAGGAGACTCGGCAGCATCCAGCGGCGGCGCTGATCGACTTCCGCGTGGAGCAGGAAGATTCGGTGTATCCCATGGTGCCGGCGGGAGCCGACCTGCACGCCATGATCCGCCGGCCCGCGCCTATCTGGGAAACAGGATCGGACGAGTAAGAGGACCTATGTTGCATACATTCGTGGTGTACGTAGAAAACAAACCCGGCGTGTTGAACCGCGTGTCGTCCCTGTTCCGCCGACGCGCGTATAACATCGAGTCGCTGACGGTGGGGCACACCGAAAAGGAAGGTGTCTCGCGCATGACCATCGTCGTGGATACCGATGAAGGTGGCGCGTTTCGCCTGCAAGCCAACCTCTATAAGCTGGTGAACGTGCTCTTAGTAGAGGACATCAGCGCGGCCGCTGCGGTGAAGCGCGATCTGGCGATGATCAAGGTGCAGACGACCGGAGAGAATCGCTCGCATATCCTGCAGTTGGCACACGTGTTTCGCGCTCGGGTGGTGGATGTTGCGCCCGAGTCCATCATCGTCGAGATTACCGGCACTGAGGATAAGATCGATGGCCTGCTGGAGGTTCTGCGCCCTTACGGTGTGCTGGAGATGGTGCGCACCGGGAGGGTAGCCATGTCCCGCGGCAGCAAGAATGCGGGGGGCGGCATCAGCGCGACGACTTCCACGGTGTATGAAGACGGCGGCGAGGACGTGGCCTATTCGGTGTAGGGGCGGAGCGCGTCGGTTCCCCAAAATGCGGAACTGCCGATCCCTCCCGACCTACTGGCCGCTCGTGATGACAACCTGAAAATAGCGGGGAATTGAAAGCGGACTGGGTGACCCGCTCAAGCCCTCTTTTAGCTTGAGTGGGGCAGTTAATTCGCTCAGCGTCAAGTTCTGATAATCAAGGAGTCTCCCATGGCAAAGGTTTACCACGATGACGATGCCGACCTTTCTCTGATCCAGAAAAAGAAGGTCGCGATCATCGGTTATGGATCACAGGGGCACGCGCACGCGTTGAACCTGAAAGACAGCGGAGTGGAAGTCCGGGTTGGCCTCGCTCCCAACAGCAGTTCGCGCGCAAAAGCGCAATCGTCAGGCTTGACTGTCAATTCGGTAGCGGACGCAGCGAATTGGGCGGACGCCATTATGATTCTCACCCCTGATACCGGTCAGGCCGAACTCTATCGCACTTCCATCGAGCCGTTTCTTACCGCCGGCAAGATGCTGATGTTTGCGCATGGTTTCAACATCCGCTTTGGCACCATCGTGCCGCCGAAGAATGTGGATGTGGCGATGGTGGCTCCAAAAGCTCCCGGGCATCGAGTCCGCGAGCTGTACCGCGAAGGCGCGGGAACACCGGCGCTGATCGCCATCCATCAGGATGCGACCGGCAAAGCCCGCCCGCTGACGCTTTCGTATGCCAAGGCTTTGGGCACGACCCGTGCCGGAGTGCTCGAGACCACATTTGCCGAGGAAACGGAAACTGATCTGTTCGGGGAGCAAACCGTGCTCTGCGGCGGAGTGAGCGCGCTGATCAAAGCTGCGTTTCAGACGCTGGTCGATGCCGGCTATCAGCCGGAGATCGCTTACTTCGAGTGTTTGCACGAACTCAAGCTGATCGTGGATTTGATCTACCAGGGCGGGCTTAATTACATGCGTTATTCGGTCAGCGACACTGCTGAGCATGGCGACTATACCGGCGGCGCCCGGATCATCACCGATGCCACGCGCCAGGAAATGAAGAAGATGCTGAAGGAGATTCAGGATGGCACCTATGCCAAAAAATGGATCGCCGAGAACGAAGCCGGGCGTCCGTGGTTCAACGCCAAGCGCAAGGAAGAACAGACGGCGCTGATCGAGCAGGTGGGAGCACAACTGCGCGCCATGATGCCTTTCCTCAAGCCGGTAAACGTGACGCCCGAATCGAGCCAGGCGGCGGTGGTGTCGAAGTAAGAATAGGGAACGGCACGACGGAGGGATCTGCAGGTTCCCCAATATCACGTGGGAACGGACGTCCCCGTTCGTTCAGGTCGAGGCGCAGCCTCGACAAGGCGGTCGGGTCTCCATCCTGAGCGCGGACGGGTTACAACGGAACCCGTCAGAGTCGAACGATCTTGCGGTCCGTTTGAATTAATTTCATCGATCTAGATTTCATCGCTCGCTACCGGTGGCGCCATTTGCTCGCGTACGGTCAGCGGCTTGGTGGCTGTGACCCGGTAGAGCTGTACAACACCGAAGGTAAGGATCGCCCCCACCCAGAAGCCAAACTCGCTCATGCGATCGCGACGGGCGTCGGCGAAGCCGTAGCTGCGCAGGTCATCGACGCACTGCCCGGTGAAGATGAAGTCGATGAGCGCAACCCGTCCGCCGGGGCGCAGCACACGAACCATTTCGTTTACGATCTGGCGGCGTTCTTCCGCCGTATCTACCTCGTGCACCACGAAGTTGGACAGAATCAGATCGAAGGAGGAATCCGGAAAAGGCAGCTGGCGGGCATCGCCACGCTTTACCGTAACGCGGTCCGCAACCCCCTCAGCGGTGGCATTTTCCAGAACCGACTCAGGGCGATTTCCGGTGATAGCCTTAGGATCCCAGACATCCACACCCACCACATGGCCGCTGGTTAAACGCCGGGCGGCTCCTACGGTCAGCAGGCCGCGGCCGCAACCCACGTCGAGCACAGCCTCGTCTCCCCGCCAAGGGATGGAATTCAGCAGCTGCTCGCGCAGCTCGAGCTTACCGCTCTTGCTGTAGAAAACCATGTTAATGCTGCTGTAGAGGAAATACAGGCCGACGATCAGCGCTCCCCAGCGAATGTGGACCGTAAAGATCTTGGGGACGAAAGCAGCCACCAGCAGCAGCAGAGCGGCCATGACGAATTGACTGATGATGATGCGCGGGGAATCGATGCCGTAGTCCGGTTTCTGTGACAGGAGCAAGGACAGTTCACCATCTCAGCAACGGTCAGAATATTAACTGGCGGGGACGGGAAGGCAAAGAGGAAGATCGGATTGGGCACTTAGCAGTCAGCAATCAGCAACATAGGGCGACCAAGCTCTTGCATGACGAGAGTAAACGCAAGGTCGTTCGACTGGGGCCTCCGGCCCACCCCAGCAAACCACAAGCGGGTCTGCTGGGGACCCCGGGTGCTCGGCCCTCGCTCACGATGAGACTTCGGAAATCCCCGCCTCAGGCCTATTTTTCTGCCTGATATAAGTACCTGCCGCCTTCGCGCTGCGCATACGTCTCGGCGACTTTGAGAAAGGCCTGCGCCGCGTGAGAGAGGCTGGCACCCTTGCGATACACAAGCCGCAGCCTGCGCTCGAAGGCAAGCTCCGAAACAGCAACCCGCACCAGCTCGCCTCGAGCCACCTCGGCTTCCACACAGATACTGGGCACGAGAGCCACACCATTTCCCATGGCGACGAATTTCTTGATCGCTTCGGTGGTAGGCAGCTCGATATCCATGTGAAGAGGAACTTTTTTGCGTTGGAAGGTCTCCAATACCTTCTCGCGATAGGGAGAATTCACGTGATGGGCAACGAAGTACTCCGATCCGAGCTGTCCGATATGGACTTCTGAGCTGGTCGCCAGCGGATGGTTGGGAGGAACCACGAAGCACAGCTCGTCCCGATAAACCACAATGGACTTCAGCAGCGAATCTTCGGGCTTGAAGGTGAGCACCCCGAGTTCAGCATTGTGGTTCAGCAGGTCGTCGGGAATTTGACTGGCCAGCGAGCGCTGGATCGTCACTTTGATCATGGGAGAAAGACGGCGAAATTCGTTGAGTATCGGCAGCAGGTAAAGGCAGGTGAGCTCGTTGGCGGCGATGGAGAGCTTCCCTTTATTGAGCTGCCGGAGTTCTTCCAGAGCATTGAGCGCCTCGCCCCGCATATTGAGCAGCTTCTCGGCATAGTTCTCCAACACCTTCCCCGAAGCGGTCAGAATCCCTTCCCGGGAGGAGCGGTCAAACAGGGGCTCGCCCAGCTCTTCTTCCAGCTTGCGCACCGCCTGGCTGACCGCGGGCTGGGTGCGGTAAAGCTTCTTGGCGGCGCGGGAGAAGCTGCCTTCGCGGGCTACAGTTAGAAAGGTTTCCAGTTGGAAGAGGTCCATGCTGGTTCCTTGCGAGCCTGTCGGGAATGAAAGAATAGCTTATAGCATAAATCAATGTTATGCTGCATAAATAACTATAAGCTTGCTTTATTAGCCAGAACCGCTAACCTTGAAAATTCAAGGTCTTGCCTCTAGTCCCAAATCAGGAGAGGGGCCCCATGGATCGAGCCCGAGTAACCATCTTCGACACAACCCTACGTGACGGCGAGCAGTCGCCCGGTTGCAGCATGAACCTGCAGGAAAAGCTGGTGATGGCGCGGCAGCTCGAGCGACTCGGAGTGGATGTGATCGAAGCGGGCTTCCCTATCTCCTCCCACGGAGACTTTGAAGCCGTCCAGGCAGTGGCGGAGCAGGTGCGCCGCCCGATCGTCGCCGGTCTGGCACGGGCTACCCATACGGACATCGAGCGCGCCTGGCACGCAGTGAAGTCAGCCGCGCGACCGCGCATTCATGTGTTTTTGGCCACCTCTGATATTCATCTGCACTACAAGCTCAAAATTTCCCGCGAGCACTGCATCCGCCAGGCGGCGGAGGCAGTGCGGATTGCTCATTCGCTGTGCCGCGACGTGGAGTTCTCGCCGGAAGACGCCACCCGGACCGAACTGGAGTTCCTGTGCTCGGTGGCGGAGGCGGTGGCGGAAGCCGGAGCCACAACCATCAATATTCCCGATACGGTGGGCTACACAGTGCCACGGGAGATGGCGCGAATCATTGAGGCGGTAGTAGCGCGCACGCGACGTGAGGATCGCGAAGTGGTCGTCTCCGCTCACTGTCACAACGATCTGGGACTGGCGGTGGCCAACTCAATCGCCGCCGTCGAAGCCGGGGCTAGACAGGTAGAGTGCACCATCAACGGAATCGGAGAGCGCGCTGGCAACGCGTCGCTGGAAGAAATCGTAATGGGGCTGCGAGTGCGGCCGGACATCATGCCTTACGACACTGAAGTTCGAAGCGAAGAATTGTTCCCCACTAGTTGCCTGCTGACCGAGATCACCGGCGTTCCGGTGCAGCCCAATAAGGCCATCGTGGGACGTAATGCTTTTGCGCACGAGGCGGGAATCCATCAGGACGGCGTGATCAAGAACCCGCTCACCTACGAAATCATGACGCCGCAGTCGGTGGGCGTGCCTGAAACCAAGCTGGTGCTGGGAAAGCACTCCGGACGTCATGCGCTGGGGCTGCGCTGCGCCGAACTGGGATACGCGTTTGAGCGTCGCGACCTGGACCACATCTACAAGCGGTTCGTGGAACTGGCGGATCAGGTCAAGGTCGTGGAAGACCGCCATCTGCTCGCGATTATCCAGGAGGAGTTTCCGGCACGAGTGGTCCCGCAGATGAAACCCACATCGGATCCAGGAATGCTGGCACAGCAGCGCGTCGGAAACGCGTAGTCGGTAGGCAACATTTGACTACCTCGCGGATACAGAAACGCGAAATCATTGACTTCGCGCCCGCGAACCGGCACAAGCGTGCCATAGACGAGCTGCGCGGGGCGCTCCTCTCAGGATAACGGCGGATTTCTGATTAACCCCCATGCCTTCCTCTAAAACATCTCCTGGCATGAAGTTGAAAATCGCTATTCTTCCCGGCGATGGGATTGGCCCCGAGGTTACGCGGGAAGCTGTCCGCATCCTGCGCTCGGTAGGAGAAGACCGGGGATACGATTTTCAGCTCACCGAAAGGCTGATTGGAGGCGCGGCGATTAAAGAGACGGGCACTCCGCTGCCGGAATCAACACTCGAGACCTGCCTGAAGAGTGACGCGGTGTTTCTGGGAGCGGTAGGCAGCCCGGAGTTTGACGGTCTTTCTCCCGAGAAACGACCGGAGGCTGGCCTGCTGAACCTTCGCAAGGCACTGGGAGGCTTTGCGAATCTCCGTCCGGCGATCTGCTATGACCCCATTCTGGATTGCTCCCCCCTGAAAGCCGACGTGGTAAAGGGCGCCAATGTCCTGTTCGTGCGCGAATTGCTGGGCGGAATCTATTTTGGCGAGCCGCGCGGCTTCTCAGGCGCAAACCGCGATGCGGCGTATAACACCATGCGCTACTCCGTCGAGGAGATTGAACGAGTAGCGCGGATCGCGTTCGAGGCTGCGCGATCCCGGCGCAAGAAGGTGACCTCGGTGGACAAGGCCAATGTGCTGGAGACCTCGCAACTCTGGCGCCAGGTGGTCACTCTCATTGCCAAGGAATTCCGCGAGGTGCAACTTGAGCACATGTATGTGGATGCTTGCGCCATGAAGCTGGTCACCAACCCCACCAGCTTCGACGTGGTGCTCACCGAGAACCTGTTTGGCGATATTCTTTCGGACGAAGCCGCAGTGATTACAGGATCGCTGGGCATGCTGGCCTCCGCCACGCTCGGCGGCACTGTCGATCTTTATGAGCCGGTACACGGCTCAGCGCCGGACATCGCCGGCAAGGGAATCGCGAATCCCCTGGGCGCGATTGCCACCGCCGCGCTGCTGCTGCGGCATAGCGCCGGACTGGAACAGGAAGCGCGCGATGTGGAAGAGGCCATCCGCCAGGTGCTCGATGCTGGCCACCGCACCGCCGACCTGATGCGAGGCAAGACCAAGTACAAAGCCAATACCAGCGAAATGGGCAGCCTGGTGGAGCACGCCGTTGCCGACATGCTGGACCGGCGACGCGCGTATCATGCGGTGTAAGATTGTGCGCGGGCGAGGACCGCTGCACAAGGAATTCAGTAACTGGTGCGGACAGGAGTATCCGCGCCACACGAAACCAAAGCCACACTAAACCAAAGCCACACTGATATGTCGTCTCCCCGAACATTGTTTGAAAAGCTCTGGGATGAGCATGTAGTCGCGGAGCCGAACGGCCCGCGAACTCTGCTGTACATCGATCTGCAGCTCGTTCATGAAGTCACGTCGCCGCAGGCGTTCGATGGCTTGCGGGAGAATGGGCGCAGGGTACGGCGTCCGGAGCGAACCGTAGCAACAGTGGACCACAATGTTCCCACCACGCCTGGGCATCTTCCCATCCTGGATGAGATTGCCGCGCGTCAGATCGCGGCCCTTCGGGGCAACTGCAAGGAATTCGGAATTCGTTTGTATGACATCGATGCCGACGAGCAGGGCATCGTGCATGTGATCGGGCCAGAGCTAGGGCTGACGCAACCGGGAATGACCATCGTCTGCGGCGACAGCCACACCAGCACGCATGGGGCATTCGGGGCGCTCGCGTTCGGTATAGGTACATCGGAAGTCGAGCACGTGCTGGCGACGCAGTGCCTGCCGCAGAACAAGCCGCGCAAAATGCAGATTCTGGTGAATGGCAGCTTGCCGCAGGGAGTGACGGCGAAAGATCTGGTGCTGGGCATCATCGGGCAGATCGGGACCGATGGCGCCACAGGCTACGCGATCGAATATGCGGGTGAAGCGGTGCGCGCGCTGTCCATGGAAGGCCGGATGACGCTGTGCAACATGAGCATTGAAGCGGGTGCCCGAGCTGGAATGGTAGCTCCTGATGAGATTACGTTCGCTTATCTGAAGGGACGGCGATTTGCGCCGCAGGATGCCCAATGGGACAAGGCGGTGGCACGATGGAAGACTCTGCCTTCGGATCCTGGCGCGCACTATGACCGCGTGGTTAAGATCGATGCCGCCCGCCTGGCGCCGTTCGTCACCTGGGGAACGAATCCGGGAATGGTGGTGCCGGTCACCAGCAGCGTGCCCGATCCCGCGCATGCGGTCAATGAAGCTGACCGATTGGCTGCGCAGCGAGCGCTGGAATACATGGGTCTGTCTGCAGGAACGGCCATCGAAAACATCACTGTCGACCGCGTGTTCATCGGTTCGTGCACCAATTCGCGCTTGGAAGATCTGCGCGCCGCGGCCAAGGTGGTCAAGGGATATCGGGTGAATCCGCAGGTGCGGGCAATGGTGGTGCCGGGCTCGCAAAACGTTAAGAAGCTGGCGGAGCAGGAAGGCCTGGACAGGATTTTTCGCGAAGCCGGATTCGACTGGCGGGAGTCGGGCTGCTCCATGTGTCTAGGGATGAATCCCGATATCCTGCAGCCGGGAGAGCGCTGCGCCTCCACCAGTAATCGCAACTTCGAAGGCCGGCAGGGCCGGGGCGGACGCACGCACCTGGTCAGTCCGATGATGGCCGCCGCTGCCGCCGTCACCGGACACTTTACCGACATTCGCGGCTGGCAATTCCACTGAGGCTCGCTGAGAACCCATGCAACCATTTCGTGTACACAAAGGATTAGCGGTCCCGCTCGACCGTGTGAACGTCGATACCGATCAGATTATTCCCAAGCAGTTTCTCAAACGCATCGAGCGCACCGGCTTCGGAAAGTTTCTTTTTTATGACTGGCGCTATTCACCCGAAGGAAAGCCCAACTCCGATTTCGTGTTGAACCAGCCGCGCTACCAGCGGGCAAGCGTGCTGATTGCGGCCAAGAATTTTGGCTGTGGCTCGTCGCGCGAACATGCTCCCTGGGCACTGGCGGACTACGGCATTCGCGCCATCGTCGCACCTTCGTTTGCGGACATCTTCGCGCACAATTCTTTCAAGAATGGCTTGCTGACAGTAACGCTGCCCGATCCTGAGATCAATAAACTGATGCGGCGCGCAAAGGAAGTGGAAGGTTACCAGGTCACCGTCGATCTCGAAGCCGGCCACGTCTATGACGACATGGGCCTGCATGCGGCATTTGAATTCGATCACCACAAACGCCGCTGCCTGCTGGAAGGATTGGACGAAATCGGCCTTACTCTGGAGCAGGAAGCCGCGATTGCAGCCTACGAGGCGAAGCGCTCTGGAAGGTAGGAGAAATCAATAACCTGAAGCTGCCGAGGGATCTGCGGTTTCGCGGGAAATTGCTGACTGTCATTCTAAGCGAGGGCCGGGCATATCGCGATCCAGGGCCTGAGTCGAAGACCTTGAGTTTCTAGCTAAGAAGAACACGCGGCCTGCCTTGAAAGGGCCGGCTTCAGCCGCGCCGCATAAGCTCCCTCCTATTCCTCATCCCTCGCGGCCTCCAGGCCGCGAGGGATCTGCAGCGCTTAGCCTTGTAAGTGTCAGAACGCAATTTGGCATCCAAAAAGCGGCCCCCGCTAGTCTCCATGGTCACAATACGCATTACCCAGGTGCCCCAGTCAGAGATACACCCCTGTAGCGCCCTGCCGATCAACCCAGTGTGAGGGACCACCTCTCCTCCCCCATGTGCCGACTCCCCCAAGGGGCGGGCCGAAGTACCATCGGCATCCTCGCTGGGGGGAGTATTTGCACAAAATCACTGCCTGCACACTGTCCCTGTTCTTGTCAGTTTTTTGTTTGCCGCTTGCCTGCCCTGGAGCCGATTCGGCTTCGGTGCCTGTCTTCCGGAGAACGGTCGGCGAAGTACACCTGACGCTGGTAGCAACTGACAAACATGGCCGCCCAATCGCCGATTTGCACCCCATCGACTTTGTGCTGACTGACCAAGGTCAGAGGGTCTCGATCGTTCAAGTCCAGCATGCAGCTGATCTGCCGCTGAATTTGGGAGTCGTAGTCGATCTAAGCGATTCCACTCACAAGAATTGGCAGAAGACGCAAGCGGCAGCAGCCCGTCTGCTCGGCAGCTTGATGCGAAACAACGACCGCCTCTTCGTGCTGGCGTTTGATACCCAAATCGAGCTGCAGCGTGAAGTTGACTCGCCCGCCCGTCTGTCTGAAGTCCTGCTGGAGCCAGGGCATGGCGGACAGACCGCGCTCTACGATGCGATTATCGCAGCCTCTCAGGGTTCGACTGAGCGCGATTGCGGGCAACCACGACGCTCGGCGTTAATCGTCTTCAGCGACGGCGAAGATAACCACAGCACACACAACCTGTATGATGCGATTGCAGTCGCGCAGCGCGAAGAGCTCGCGATCTACACCATTGCGATTCACAGTCGCCACTGGAAGTACCCGGGTGATGAAGCACTACGCCTTTTGACTACGCAAAGCGGTGGGCGTGACTTCATAGTTTCCAATGACCAGGAGCTGGAGAGGGCGATCGCAGAAGTCGCTGATGAACTTCGCAACAGTTACGCCATTTTCTACCATGCTCCAAATTCCTTGCCCAATGGACGTTTTCGGACGATTCACCTTCAGCCACTGAACGGCAGTCTGCGGCTGCGCTCACGCGCCGGCTATTACCTTCCGGCGGAGCAGGAGGCGGGAAAGTAAAGCGGGAAGAAAAATTATCGGACGTTGATGAAAAAAATCCGCGCAGAATTTTACGAAGCGTTCCAAATGTGAAGCATTATCGGACACAGTGCGGAATGTTCATTGACATCGAAGCGCGCTGTGCTATCTTGCGAACAAATTCGCTTTGCTTGACTCCAGCCATTTCTGGTTTTCCTCGGGCTCGTGAAACTTAAGGAGAGGAGCCGAAAATGGATTGCTTCAGGCGATTCCGACGTCGCTGTTTGCCACTTCTGGCGGCGATCGGGATCATGACAGGTAGCGCCACAGCGGACAGCATAACCATCACAGATTCGGAGAGCGGGATTCCCGGTCTCACGGTTCCGGCGGGCGTGCAGTTCACAATTCTGGGAGACAGCACCACGAATTATCTGCACTTCACCCTAACCATGAACCAGCGTCCATACACGCCGCAAACGCTGTACACGGATCTGTTTGACGACCACCTGGGGGGCACACTGAGTGACCGCATCGTGTTCTCAGTGATCAGCCCGACCACGGTGGATGTGAAGTTTGCATCGGTTCCGGCCACTCTTGCTGTGCCCTTTGGCGCTTCACCGACAGGCTTATCCGCGGTGGAGCAGTTGAACACGCCGCAACAGGTGGGCGTGGTTTACTACACGGGAGTGACGGATGGAAATTTTCATCTCTGGGTGGTTTCAGAACCTCCCCCCAAGGTTCCTGAACCCACAAGTCTCGTCCTGCTGGGAAGCGGAATCGTCGCGGGCAGTTCGTTGCTGCGCTGGAGAAAACGGCCGAGAAACATCACAGATGTTTCTCGACGCAGCACGAATTAACTAGTTCGCGGGATGAGATGCGGAGAATTGCGCCGGCTTTGACGCGTTCTGCGCGTGAATGAGCTGGAAAGTCGGCGCTCGCTCGTTTGAAAAAGCGAAGAATTGTGATATGTTGCCGGCAATTCTCGCCTTTATTCCAGCCATTCTTGAAGCATCGGCCCCAGGGAAAATGCCTTTCTAGCAAGACCGGCCCCAGTTGAAAAATTCGAGAGAGAAAGAGGAGACGACCATGAAGTTGTTTCGCCACCTCGTGTATTCCCTGCTTCCGCTTGTGGTTGTGGTGGGAACCAGCCTAACCAGCGCGCGAGCGGATAGCATCATCACTCTGGATATAGGTAACGGACCTCCGGCAGTATCGACACTTGACTTTGGCGGCAATCCCACTAATGCGCCAGGATTGCAGATCGTTCAAACTCAAGGCGAGTTCGTTCATTTCACGTTGATTGAGATCAACAATCTGGATGCGGGCACCTTCTGCGCGACCCTCGTGGACAAAGGGGGTGTCAGCGATAAGCTGATTGTGGTTGCTGGCCTGAGTAGCCTGGACGCTTATTTTGGTTCTGGCTCCGCCGCTCTCGCTTTGTTGCCGTCGGTTACTTGCGCACCACCCGACAATCAACACAAGGGTGGAGTTTTCGCAGAGATTGAAGGAACGCTGCAAACCGACCTGATTGACGTGCATTCCTTCAACGTTCCAGGAACAGATGGCGATTATCACTTCGCCATAAAATCGGATGAGCCGGGTCCGGTACCTGAGCCGGCAAGTCTGGCGCTGCTGGGAACAGGAATCGCTGGCTTAGGATTCGCTGTCCGCAGGAAGCTTCACCAGAAGCGGTAAGCGGCTGGTGAACAGAGGGCGATTGGGAACTACCGGGCTCTAAGTGTGTCCAAATCTAGTTGAGGCGAAATCTGAGGGGACGGCGTGTGCCGTCCCTCGTTCGCTTTTGTGGCGGCGGACTCAGCGAAGTAACGCAAGGTCTTTCGACTCGCACGGGGGTCGGCCTACCCTCCCCTCTCAAGATGACAACCCAAAACAAGAGTGATGAGTAATCCCGTCACCATGAGCCTTCCTTTCCTCCCCACCACCAGATCAGGCCCACGGTCGCAGTGTTTTGTTGCTTGGTGAGAACGCCTTGAACGTCGGTGAGGAAGGAAGGCTGATTGGAGAAGTCACGCCGCCATTCGTAACGCATAAGAAATCCATCCGCCATTTTGTATTCGAAGGTGACAGTATTTTCTTTCAGCGCCTGCGTTAGTCCGCTGAAGAGGCCGCCGCGATCAGACATGTACTCGGCTCGGCTAGCAAGCGCGATTCTGGGCGTGAACTGGTATCGGACGTAAGCGGCGCCGCCATCGGTATGAGAAGGAGCCGAGGATTGACCCGGTGCGGCATTTTTCCACAGGCGCTGCACTAAATAGTCTCCCTCAAGAGCTACCGTCAACTTGGGCGTTGCCTGCCAGCTGACGTAGCTGTCGAAGATATGGGTTCGCCCATCGGGTGCGGGGCGGATGGCTTCAAAGCTGAGATCCGGCTGGACCGGAATGGGACTAGTCGGAGGGACTACGGCGCGATCGGGATGATCCTGGCCGAAGTAGTAGTTCAGCGTCCAGGTCACAGTCTTGTGCGGCTTAGCGGTGAAGCCAAAGAGCTGATCCTTGAAGCCATTGGTAGCTTCCACCTGGTTGGTGCCATTCACCACCCAATAATTCAGAGTCAGCCGGTCGCTCACGGGAAAGGCGACGCGCAATCCCATGTGGTAGAAAGGCAGGAAATCGAACCAGTAGGCGCGCGAGTAGTTGATCTGGTCCTTAGTGTAGTTTCCCTCCATGCCAAGCGAGCTTCCCCACTTCCCGAAGTCGACGTTCACACCTTTGCCGATGGGAATAATGTACGTGCCATACGCCTGGAAGATGTTGCGGTAGATCTCCGGCCTGGGTTCGTTGGCAGGATTTCCCTGGAGCGTGTCGGTGGCCTGACCAAATTGCAAGTCCAGGCGCCCACCCCAACGCCGGCCTGCGGCAAGATCGGGAGGGTGATCGAAAATTACGCTGGCCTGATTCAGACTGAACTCATTGCTCAGGACGTCATAAGCGCGCAGCAGGTTTACGCGCCCAACGGGTTGGTTGAAGTTGTAGGCGTAGTAGGTATCGAGGCCGAGATTGATAGTGGTCCCACGAAAGAAGTCCAGCGCCTTGTTAGCGCCGGTTTGTGAGACATTTTGTGGCTGTGTGGCTGAGCTAGTTTCCAGCGCAGCCTGGGAGGGAACGGCCGGCGGCGAGGGAGAGGAGGAAGAGGAGGTCGATTGCAGCTGTCTGACGATGGCCTTCAGCTCTGCAACCTCGGCTTCGAGTCTCTCGATGCGTTCCTGCATGGCTTGCGGGGTCTCGCCGGACGAGGAAGCCTGAGAGGATGCGGTGGTTTGTGCGTGCAAAGACAAAGATGCGGCGCAGGCGCAGATCACGATGAGAGCAGCCCACCGGCGGCTATCGGTTTTAGAGGGGTGCTGCGCGAAGACATTCAGAACGGGATTCATGGGTGCATATCCTTTCCAAGGCTGGTGCATTAAATAAGGTTCTTTTGGGTTTGTGTCGCTTTGGATGAAAGTGGGAATGCCTGTCTATACGGTCTTGATTGGAGAAAGGCAAGTGCCTTTGCGTCGCCCTCGGAAGGGGACATTGTGTCCTGTTCTCGCGCGGGATGAAGCGGATTCGACGGAGCCGTCTTGCTAGTAGGGTTCCCGTTTTTCGTCGGAATGCTGGGCGTCCGTAGGAATTCCGCCCACGTTGGCGATTTCAATGCGCGAACCGCTGCCCTGGGCTTGGACTTTGATCGTTAAAACCTTGTGTCCGGAAGTGAGGACAATTTCTCCGGTTCCTGCATTCTCTCGTTTCACATTCGCCTGAGGATAGCGCTCGCGGTAGAAGTCGAAAACTTTTTGCGGGTCGTCATCGCTGGTGAAGACACCGCTGGCTACGTGCGCTCCGGCCATATTCACCATGGCTCCCTCATCCGCGACCTTGGCCCCGGGATAGATAGGCACTCCCAGACGCGAGGCGATCTCTGCCGGGTCCTTGGAGGTCTGGACGCTGCCGAGGGGCGTCTGAATGTTAGTGCGGCCTTCTCTCTCTTCGATGCGGCTGTGGCGTGCGAATTTGACGGCGATGTAGGTTGCGGCTCCGATGCCGATCACTCCGAACCCGAGAGCGACTGCCAGAATGATAAGCACCAGCTTCAGAGCGCCCCCGCGAGCCGGCGGGCGTTGGACCGCGGCGGGACTGGGCGGAGCGGCCACAGGAGTCGCGCGGGCACCGCACCTGGCACAGGCGGTTGCAGTTGCGTCCATGGGAGCGCCACAGGAGGTACAGAAGGCCATAAAGCACCTCAGAGAGCAGGATAAATCAAATCAGGGAATACCAAGGAATCGGAGGACGTAATGATCCATTTGCGAGTTGCAAAACCGCAAGATCCTTCGACTCGGACTCTGTCTTTATGATCGGTCCTCGCCAAGAATGACAGTGGGGATGAGTGCCAAACAATGTGGTTTCTCACGTGTCCGCGCACAGATACTCAGTGGCCGGGGGCGCCGAAGACGGCGCGGAAGGGATAGTCGGTCATGCTGAGTCCCAACAGCAGGAGCAGCCAGAACAGCCCGGCGAACAGCACGAAGGCATTGAGGCGCGGCGTCTCATACTTGAGGTGCATGAAAAAGAGGAGCACGAGCAGAGCTTTGATTCCGGCGATTGTGAGAGCGATCAGGGTATTGAGTTCTCCCGGCATGGGCACGCGCGAAAGGATAGCGGTGATAATCATCAAAACGATGAGCGACGCACCGACCACGAAGTAGGTTTTCTTCGGCACTATATGTTCAGACATGATGTGCGCAGCTCCTTGCTACCCCGTGTGGGTACGGGCGACCAGGTACAGCATGGGATAGAGGAAAATCCAGACCAAATCAACAAAGTGCCAGTACAGGCCGGAGACCTCGACCGGATTGTGATACTCCGGCGTATAGCCTCCTTTGTATGCCTTATACGCGACAAAAGCTAACAAACCCAGCCCGATGGTGACGTGCAGGGCGTGCAAGCCCGTCATGATGAAGTAGAGAATGAAGAACATCTGCACGTGCTCGGGATCGGCGACATCGTGAAGATGCCACCAGTGGCCGGGAACTGCGCCTTCCACGTAATGCGCGTGATATTCCACCGCCTTGATCCCCAAGAAAGCTGTGCCCAGAAGAACGGTAAATAACAGCAGCAGCGCGGTTATCTTGGATTCGCCGAGTTGAATCGCATGGACCGAGAGAGCCACCAGCAGGCTGCTGATCAACAGGATGGTGGTATTGATGGTCCCCAGCCAAAAGCTCATGTGCTCGCTCCCCGTAGCCCACGCGCCGGGATAGAGATGGCGGTAGATCATGTAAGCGGCAAACAGGCCGCCAAAAAACATGATTTCAGTCACCAGGAAAACCCACATGCCCAGGGTGGAGGATTCCCGCTGCTGCTCCATGTTGGCGAAATGGTGGCGGAGCGCTTCCTCAGCGATGACATGCTCGGGAGCCACGGCGGGACTATCGGCCAACCGGCACCTCCTGCGGCAACTCCTCGTAGTTATAGGCTTCCCAGGTCACAACCGGGGTCTGCTCGAAATTGAAAGTCGGAGGCGGAGATTCCGTCTTCCACTCCAGCCCGGCGGAAGCCCAGGGATTGGGACCTGCCTCTTCGCCATAGCGAAGCGACCAGAAGAGATAAATCAGCGGCATCAGGTAGCCAAGCGCGAGAATGGATGCGCCGGCAGTAGAGAGCACGTTCAGTACCTGAAATTCCGGCGCGTAAGCGTGATAGCGGCGAGGCATTCCGACGTAACCCAGCACGAATTGCGGCAGGAACGTGAGCACAAATCCGAAGAAGACGATCGCAGCCGCAATCTTCCCCCAGATTTCCGGATACATCCGTCCCGTCATCTTTGGCCACCAATAATGGATGCCCGCCAAATAGCCCATCACGGCGCCACCTACCATGATGAAGTGGAAGTGCGCCACAACGAAGTAAGTGTCGGTTACATGGACGTCTATACCGAGCGCAGCGAGAAAAAGTCCGGTCAGGCCGCCCATGGTGAACAGTCCAATGAAGCCGAAGGCGTAGAGCATAGGCGTGTGGTAAGAGACCTGGCCTTTGTACATGGTGGCGGTCCAGTTGAAGACCTTGACCGCGGAGGGGACAGCGACGAAGTAACTCAGTAATGAGAAGACCAGCGCCGCGTACAGGGACATGCCGGCCACGAACATGTGATGCGCCCACACCAGGAAGCCAAAGACCGCAATGGAGATCGAGGAGAGTGCAACAAAGGTGTAGCCAAAAACACGCTTGCGCGAGAAGCAGGTCACTACTTCCGAAATTACCCCCATGCTGGGCAGGATCATGATGTAAACGGCGGGGTGCGAGTAAAACCAGAACAGGTGCTGGAACAGCACCGGATCACCGCCGACCGCGGGATTGAAAATGCCAATATGAAAACCGCGTTCCAGCGCCACCAGCACCAGTGTGATCGCCAGCACCGGGGTGCCAAGCACCTGGATCACCGAGGTTGCATACAAGCTCCAGACGAAAAGTTGCATGCGTCCCCAGGTCAGCCCGGGTGCGCGCATGCGGTGCGTAGTCACGATGAAATTGAGTCCCGTCAGGATGGAGGAAAAGCCATTGACGAATACGGCCAGGCCAGCGAGGAGAACATGGGTATTCGAAAAAGTAGTGCTGAAGGGAGTGTAGAAGGTCCAGCCGGTATCGACGCCACCCGTGAGGATGACGTAGAGGATCATGAAGGCAGAAATGGTGTAGATGTACCAGCTCAGGAGATTAATCCGGGGAAATGCAAGGTCCTTGGCGCCCAGCATCATGGGGATAAAGAAGTTCCCCAGCACAGCGGGAATCGATGGAATCAGGAAGAAGAAGATCATCACGATCCCGTGCATGCTGAACATCTTGTTGTAGGTGTCCGAGGTCATCAGATCACCGGGAGGGGTCAGCAACTCGAGGCGAATCAGGGTGGCAAAGAAACCACCGATGAAGAACATGAGGGTGATCGAGATGAGGTAGAGGATGGCAATGCGTTTGTGGTCCGTGGTCAACAGCCAGGACCGGACGCCATAGCTGGTGGTCAAGTAATTTTCGCGTTCCGGAGCTTCATTGGCGGCCATAACTTATTGCACCTTCTTTGTTCCAGGACGGGGATTCACATCCGGAGGCAGCTTCGCGCCGGGATTCGGGCCTGGTCCGGGCAGCTGGGCAGTGGGTTGAGTAGTTGCCGGCATCCCGGGCCCGGCCTTACCTAGTGACTTGACGTATGCAACTAACGAAAGAAGTTGCTCCTCACTAACAATTCCCTGGAAGGTCGGCATGATGGGCTTAAAGCCGGCGACAACTTTGGCGCCGGGAGAGAGGATGGACTCGCGAACATAGTTGTCGTCGGCGAGGACGGTGCGACCGTCGTCAAGCAGCACGGCCTTGCCGTAGACGCCCTGCAGGTTGGGACCGCGACCCTGAGTGTCCAACCGGTGGCAGGTAGCGCATCCCAGCGAGGCAAACAGTTGCTGCCCTCTCTGGGCCATGGTGCCTTGCGCCGGTCCG
Source organism: Terriglobales bacterium (assembly GCA_035624455.1). Classification (NCBI taxonomy): domain Bacteria; kingdom Pseudomonadati; phylum Acidobacteriota; class Terriglobia; order Terriglobales; species Terriglobales bacterium. The sequence goes on along the minus strand of DASPRM010000074.1, from coordinate 21,983 downwards.
CCTCCCAGCCACTGCTCGAACTCGGCCGGATCCATGACCACGATGTCGCCAATCATCGCGGAGTGCGAGGTTCCGCAATACTCAGCACAGAATAGGTGATAGGTTCCGGGCTTGATGGCACGGAACCAGGCGGTGGTGTAACGCCCGGGCAGGACGTCCTGCTTAACGCGAAAGGCCGGAACGTAGAAGCTGTGGATCACGTCCTGGGAAACCATGGTGAGGCGGATGTCGCGGCCCACGGGGACGTGCAACTGATCGATTTCACGCACGCCTTCCGGGTGCTCGAACTTCCACATCCATTGTTTGGCCACGGTGTAGATCTCCATGGCGTTGGCTGGAGGCTTGGATTCAGCGACGTAGATCGTGGCTCCCCAGAGGAACATCAGCATGAAAGCGCCCAGAGGGAGGATCGACCAGGTAGCTTCGAGCGCGTGTGAACCTTCAATCTGCGTCGCCTTGCCACCGGGCCTCTGCCGATACTGAATGGCAAAGACGAAGATCAGGACGAAGACCCCGATAGCGGCGCAGCCCGTCACCACCAGCATGAAGATGAAGAAGGCATCGACACGTCCGGCCATGGAGGAAGCGCGTTCCGGCCACAGCGGAATGTTCTGGAACATGGTTAGGCGCTGCCTCCTTTGCGGCCCAGCGGAGTGCGGCTGGACTGCGGCTCCAGTCGGAACATAACAATGAGTAATCCTCCGAGAATAAGGATGGTGAGCAGCCCTGCCACCTGCATCACGCGCGAGATGATGGCGCCGTATTTTCCCGTGCGGGGATCGTAGTGATAGCAGTAGAGCAGCACCTGATCCACAACCGTGCCGATGCGATTCTCAGAGGCCTGAATCAGGCCGAAGCGCAGATCTTTGGGCGCATATTCGACGCCATAAAAGTATTTTGAGATTTTGCCTCCCGGCGTTACGACCATGATGGCGGCAGCGTGAGCGAATTGTTTGGATTCTTCGTCCCAGGCGTAGTTGAATCCAGTGGCGCGAGTGAGGGCATCGATGGATTCTTTGGATCCAGTCAAGAAATGCCAGCCTTGTTCGGCGCCGGCACGGCCATAGCGCTCGACAAACACGCGCTTCTTGCTGCGGGCAAGGTCAGGAGTTTCGCGGGGGTCAAAGCTCACCGTCACGACATCGAACTCTTTGCCGACGTCGAACTTCAAAACCGAAAAGACGCTCGCCATGCCATTCAGCACTTCTCCGCAGAGCATGGGACAGTTGTAATAAACCAGGCTGAGGACTACCGGCCTGCTCCCGAAAAATTGGGATAGGGGGACATCGTGTCCGGTCTCGTCGTGAAAAACCAGATCGAGCGGGAGTTGTGCATCGAGATGTTGCTCGATGCCAACCTGCTTGAGGATGGTTGGAGGCGGGGAAGCGGTGCCGCGCGGTCCGCCGCTCATACCCTGCGCCAGCACGATGCAGGAGAAAGAGAGCACAACTGCGATCGTGGCGGCGAGAGCGATTCTGGCCACAGGACCACGACTCGTTTTGTGCCTACCGAACAACTTCATGCTTCCCTTCTGCTGCCGGCGAATGGCGGCAGGGATTTTGTTAATTCCGAACCTCGGGCCAGTAACCGCCGCCAGCGCCGGCGTTATTCTCGATCCCGCTGCCGAATTCGGCCGGAGGCTGCGCCTTCGGCTGCGGTCTTGTTGGCAATCCTTGTTGCGCAATCTGGTCCATAGCGCGCTCGATGGGAATGTGAGCAACGCCGTTCTTCTGATCCACCCAACCGTAGCTGCTGAGCTGGGCCTCGTTGGCGGCCAGAGTTCTACGGCTTTCCGCGGCCTCGCTTTTCTCCAGGCGAGGCTCGGGAAACCTGAGAGCGGGATCGCCTTTGCGCGGCTCCTGAGGCATCGCGGTCAGCGGCGGAGGAGCATTTTCGGCCCGCTCCCGGTTCACAAAGTTGCTGAGAAATGCTAGAACGCCCCAGGCCACCAGAACCATCGCAAAGGTCATGAGCCCCAGCCCCGCGACAAAACCCACCAGGGTGCGCGTCCCGAGGTCGCGAGATTCATATTGCGTGTCGGAATGCTGGATCTGCTCAAAGTGCAGATCGCGCTCTTCGTCGTGCGGGTGATTACTCATGATGATGTTCCTCGGCTTCAGCCAGAGCGATTTCGGTGCGCGGATCATGCAGCGCGATCACCGGCCGGCTCTTCAGATTGAAAGCGAAGAAGGCGACCCACAGAGACACCATAGCTATGGGAACGACGGCGTCCTGCCAGCCGTAATGCCAATGATCGGGATAATGGGCAGGAGCGATGTTCCAGTAGAGATCCACGTAGCGCATGAAAAACAACCACGTGGCCACCAGCGCCAGCTTGCGTGGCGACTGTTTCAGCCCGCTGGACAGGAGAATGGCAAAGGGAACGCAGAAGTGAAAGACCGCCAGAAAAACGGCGACGTTTTCCCATCCGCCGCGCAAGCGGAGGAGGTACCAGTGAATCTCTTCCGGCAGGTTGCCGGCCCAGCTGATCAGCCACTGAGAGAAGTTCATGTAGCCCCAAAGCATGACGAAGGTAAACATGAGTTTGCCCATGTCATGAAATTCATTGCGCGAGAGTAGAGGCTGAACAGGCGTGTACTCCACCATGTACCGCGACACTATGGCGCACAGGCATAACGCGGTGAGGCCCTGACCCACGACTACGGCAAGTGCATAGATGGTGGAGTTCCAGCCCGGCAGCAATGACATCACCCAATCAATGGAGGCGAAGGTCATGGTGCCGAAATAAAGGATGACGCCAATGGCGCTGACTGCCGCCAGCTTGTCCAGATAGCGGGTCTCGTGAGGCTTGTCCTGGTCGGCTGACCAGCGGTTGAGAACCAGAATCAGCGTCCACCAGACCGCAAAATAAATGATGGCGCGAATCGTGAACCCACCCAGGTTGAGCCAGCGTTCATGAATCTCCTGAAGATGATGATCCTCAGCCGGGATGGAGCGTGCCCACGCATATAGGACCTTGGCGCCGAACAGAATGGGCAAAAAGTAAATCGTGACCAGCGGAATCGTGCGCGTGGCCGCTTCCAGGATGCGGCGAATCGGAACGCCCCAACGGCCTCCAGTCACGTGCCAAAGCATTAGGAACCCCAGAGGGCCCAGCGTCAACCCGAGACAGAGCATGAATCCGATCATCCAGGAGCGCAGCGTCGCCGCCGGCGTGATTGCAAAACCAATGACGGTCAGAATCGCGAAGACGATCCCTATCGTGAGCGCCCGCCGATAGAGGATCTGCACGAACGGCGGCGCAGCGAAATCAAGCTGACGCGTCTGGAGGGTGGCACTCACGGCTGCTTCCCTTCCACGCCGGAAGCGGCGTCTGCCCCTGCACCCTCGCCCGTCGGCGCAGGCATCGCGGTTCCCGCGGGAACCGCGGAGGCCGGAGCATGCTGGCTCAGTTGCAGCGCCCGGATATAAGCCGCAATAGCCCAGCGATCACGAGGAGCCACCTGGGCGGAGTAGTCCGGCATGGCGCCGAAGCCGTTGGTCATCACGTCGTAGAAGTGGCCGATAGGAGCGTTTAGCAACTTGGGATCGTAATAAGAAGGCGGACGGCGATAACCGCGCTGCACGATGATTCCGTTGCCATCTCCCACGCGAGAGTGGCAAGGCGAGCAGTAGATGTTGAAACGTTCTTGTCCTCGATCCAGCACTTCACGGGTCACCGCGAAAGGCATCTCGGTGCCCGGGTCCTTGCCAACCATTCCGGTATAGAAATAGGTATCGTCGCGCAGTTCACCGCGCGCTACCGTTCCGGGGACCAGTGGCCGGGAGCCACGGCCATCGGCAAAAAAGTCGCTCTGGCGCAAGGGAGTCACCTTGGGCTGAATCTGCATGTCGAGACGGCACCCCGCCAGAACCAGCACTAAGAGGACCGGGAGCACCACGATGCGGCCATCGCCCAGCCAGCAACTTCTTGCGGATTGGAAGATGGCCTTAATACGGCACCTCCGCAATCTGCTGGGGACTCAGGCCGGAGAGAAACTGGCGAGTTGTCTGCAGATCGAACTTGGGATCACGGGACTCGATGCATAGGAAGAAGCGGTCGCGCGAGGCGTGAGCAAACTCGGGCACGTGAAACACCGGATGATAAGGAGTGGGCAGCCCATTCATGATCAGCATGCCGATGCCGGCGGAGAGGCCGCCGATCAGAATGGTCAATTCGAAGGTCACGATAATGAACGATGGCCATGAGTGATAAGGACGCCCGCCAATGTTGAGCGGGTAAGCCACTATGTTGATCCAGGACTGCAGACCGTAGGCAGAGAGTAGCCCCAGTAATCCCCCCACCAGACACGCGAGAGCGACACCATCCTTGTGAAAGCCGATGGCCTCGCTCAGACCTTCGACGGGGAAGGGGCTGTACGCATCCATGCGCCGATAGCCTTCAGAGTAGGCTTTGCGAGCCGCGATCACCACCTCGGTAGGCGTCTTGAATTCAGCCATCAATCCGTACACGCCGCTGCGCTTCATCTCGATTTGACCTCCGTGGTGTTGACCTCCGCCGCCGGAAGCAGGTCACGCATTTCAAAGATCGAGATCATGGGCAGGACGCGAATGAAGAGCAGGAACGCAAACAGGAAAAAGCCAATGGTGCCGATGTAGGTCATCCAGTCCCACCGAGTGGGCGTGTAGATGCCCCAACTGGAGGGCAAGAAGTCTTCCGACAGGCTGATCACGACGATGACGAAGCGCTCCAGCCACATGGCAATCAGCACCATGGTGGAGACGATGAACAATAACATCGGAGTTCGACGGATTTTCCTGAACCAAAGCAAGTTGACCAGCACGATGTTGCCGGTCAGCAGCGCCCAGTACTCGTGCTTGTAATACCCAAAGAGGCGATTGAAGACCATGTGCTTCTCGTAGGTGCTGCCGGCATACCAGGCCATGAAGAATTCAAGGATGTAGCCATAGGCGACGATGAGACCGGTGGCGAGCATCACCTTGGCGCAATTTTCGAGGTGCTGATCGGTGATGACGTCTTCGAGGTGATAGACGGAACGGATGGGAATCGCCAGCAGCAGCACCATGGCAAAGCCGGAGTAGATGGCGCCAGCAACGAAGTATGGGGGGAAGATAGTCGAGTGCCAGCCGGGAACAATGCCGATGGTGAAGTCGAAACTGACAACCGTATGCACCGAGAGCACCAGCGGCGTAGCGAGACCGGCCAGCAGGAGATAGGCCGTCTCATAACGGTGCCAGTGACGCGCGGAGCCACGCCATCCCATGGCGAGAATGCCATAGATAAAGCGGGCGACTGGATTTTGTGCGCCGTCGCGCAGAGTGGCCAGATCAGGTACCAGTCCGATGAACCAGAAGACCAATGAAATAGTGAAATAAGTCGAGACCGCGAAGACGTCCCACACCAGCGGGCTCCGGAACTGCGGCCAGACCGACATGGTGTTGGGATAGGGAAATAACCAATAAAACAGCCAGGGACGGCCCAGGTGCAGCAACGGGAACACTCCCGCGCACATGACTGCAAACAGCGTCATGGCTTCAGCAAAACGGTTGATGGAATTGCGCCACCGCTGACGCAGAAGCAGGAGGATGGCGGAGATCAGCGTCCCAGCGTGTCCGATTCCGATCCACCATACGAAGTTGACGATGGCGAAACCCCACCCAATCGGAATATTGATGCCCCAGATGCCTACGCCGCGATAGAACAGGTAGGCGATGGCGTAGGTCAGCATCATCGTCAGCAAGCCTGTGAGCCCGACGGCAGCGAACCAGCCCAGAGGGGTCTCGCGAGTGAGCACGATGGCGCTGATCTTATCGGTGATGCTGGCGAAGGTGTGCGGGCCAACAATCGGCGGCCGCGAACCCGGCTCCATCTCGTCGATTTGGGGCTTGTCTGCCATCAGAAATTCTGCTCCGGCTGCGACACGGGAATCTCGGGGTTGGGGTTAATCACAGCAGCTAAATAACTAGTCCGAGGCCGGGTGTTGATTTCTTCCAGCAATCCGTAATTGCGCGGACCCTTCTTCAAACCAGAAATCAGGGTATTGGAATCGTTGATGTCGCCAAACTGGATGGCGCTTGCGGGGCAAACTTCCTGACAGGCGGTTTGAATCTCGCCGTCGCGAATCCGCCGGTTCTCTTCTTCCGCGTGAATACGGCTGTGAGTAATACGCTGCACACAATAGGTACACTTTTCCATCACGCCACGTGAGCGCACCGAGACTTCAGGATTGCGCACCAGCTTCAGTTGCGGGGTATCCCAGTCCTGGAACAGCAGAAAATTGAAACGTCGGACCTTGTAGGGACAGTTATTTGAACAGTAACGCGTACCGACGCAGCGGTTGTACACCATATCGTTCAAGCCTTCGGTGCTGTGCACCGTAGCTCCGACCGGACAGACCAGCTCGCAAGGAGCGTTCTCACATTGCTGACAAGGCACCGGCTCGTAGTACATCCGCGGACTGGAGGGATCACCCTGGTAGTAGCCGTCCACGCGGATCCAGTGCATGTGGCGGCCCATGATCACCTGCTGCTTTCCGACTACCGGAATGTTGTTTTCCGCCTGGCAGGCGATGATGCAAGCATTGCATCCGACGCAGGCCCCCAGATCGATGCTCATGCCCCAGACGTAGGCTTCCGCTCCGTTCGCGCTTTGCATTGGGTGCGGATACTCGGGATACATATTCTCGGTTGGGGCCTCGGTATGCGCATGCGCGAAATCGGGGTTTTGCTTGTAAGTTGCAATAGTGGCGCTACGGACGGTGTTTCGTCCCTCGATGTTCTGATATCCCTGGGTGGAAGCGAGGCGGTAGGTCTCGCCGATTCGGGTGAGTTTTGCTCCTACCCCAAACAAGGGCTCGTCAGAAAACCTGAGCGAATAAGCGTTGAATCCCCGACCGGTAGTTATGCGCCCGGCCCGCGAACGCCCGTAACCGAGAAAGAGCGTTACCGTGTCGTCCGGTTGCCCTGCTTGCACCCATACCGGAACGCGCAACTTGCGGCCACGGTATTCGACTTCCACGATGTCGGCATCCTGGCTGGCTTGCACACCAAGTTGCCGGGCAGTGTTGGGACTGATTAACGCAGGATTGTCCCAGGTAAGCTTGGTAAGGGGCTTGGGCAATTCCTGCAGCCAGCCATTGTTGGCGAAGCGCCCATCGTAAATCGAAGGATCGCGGCGGATGACGATCTCCGTACCCGCCTTGCTCTGCGTCTGGGAAGCGCCGAAATCCCGTGCCTTAACCCCCACGTTCTTCGGCCGGAACTCGCTGTCGGCGATGAATCCATCGTGCAACCAGTGGCGCCAGTTGGATTCGAAGTCTCCGCCCTTATTCTGCGATTTCCAGTAATCGCGGAGAAGATCGTAGCCGCTGGCGTCCGCCTGACCGTTCATCAACGCAAGCACCTCATGCGCGGTGTGTCCGGCGTAAAGCGGGGCAATTAGCGGCTGGATGATGCTGACCATCCCGTTATAGGCACGCGTGTCGCTCCACGATTCCAGATAATGCGCCGCATTCAGATGCCAGTCGCAGGCAACAGCGGTCTCGTTAGCGTAGAGACCGTAATGTATCTTCAGGGGTACTCTGGCCAGCAATGCCGGAAAATCGAAATCCGCTGGGGCGTCGTACACCGGATTGCCACCTAGGATCAGCAGCATATCGACCTTGCCGCCACTGATATCGCCCAGCAACTCCTTGAGCGAAGCGGTTTGATCCACGGGATTCGCAATTACCGGATCGGTATATTCGACGGTGTTGCCGACAGCACCGAGAGAATCGTTGATGGCGTGAGCCAGCGCGTGCACCGCGGCCGACTGTGTTTCCCCGGCGATCACGACTGCTTTGCCATGGTGCGCCTGCAGGTCTTTAACGACAGCATCCATCCACTTGCTGTGCTCGGGTCGGACATTTCCGCCGGCGCTGATGCCAAGTCGAGTTGCCAGCGCGCGGGCATACTGCTCGACTTCCGAGGGCTTCACCGCCAACCGATGATCGGCCTTAAAGCCAGTGGTGGAGGGAGTGCTCTCGATAACGTAGAGGCGGTTCATTCCCTCCTGTCCGTCGGGGTCGCGGCGGCTGGCCCAATCGGCGGCGTAGTTCAAGAAGCCCGGGAAGCCAGCGTAGAGGAAGTCTGCGTCAAGCGACACGATGACGTCTGCTTTTGCCAGCTGATATCTCGACTCGACGGGCTCGCCGAACGCCATTTGCGCGCCGGCGCGCGCGGCGTCCCGATTCAGCGGTTCCCACTGGTGCCATTTCATGCTGGGGAATTTCTGTTGTAGGCCCTTGATCTGACTGGCGAGAGTGGGCGAGGAAGTTGCCTGGGTCAACAGACGAAGGCCCGCACCATTAATAGCTTTTTGCGCGGCCAGAGGACCCTGCACTGCTCCAACGAACGACGCCCAGGTTCGAACCTCACCACGATAGAGATTCGTCTGGGTACGGTCAGGATCGTAGAGATCAAGAATGGAAGCTTGCGCAAAGATGTCGGTGGCGCCGCGGCTGGCGGGATGCTCAGGATTGCCTTCGATCTTCGTCGGACGGCCTTCGTGACTACGAACCAGCACCGGCTGGCCGTAGCCGCTCAGCGGCATGGCCGTAGCATAGAACATCGATTTGCCCAGGATTATTTCTTCCGGCTGCCGCACATACGGCACGATCACCTGGGTGGGAATCTTAGTGCAACTGGTCAACCCGGCTAGCGCCAGCGAGGCGCTCATCAGTTGCAAAAAATTACGCCGCGAAACGTCATCACCGATCCATTCCCCTGCCTGGCGCGGAAATTCGCGATGCAGCATGTCGCGAAATGCCTTGGTCTCCGCCAATTCCTCCAGGCTACGCCAATACTCTGGACCCCGCGCGCGGGCCAGCTTCGCTTGCACGTCTTCCAGGCGCAGGCCTTTTTCCTGCACCCGGTCGCTGCCGTTCTTGATGTTTACGAGTTCCATTTTCTCCGTTCTGTCGAATTAACGATGACAGGTGCTACAGCTGGTGATCTCCGGGGGCGTACGCACGTGGTACTTTTTGGCCAGATAGCTCCCCAGCTGAAGTTGCTCAGTGAAAGTCTGGCCGTCGTATTTCACCGGGTTTGACGGTGTCGGCTGCTGATATCTCATGTTGAATTGCTCGCCGCGGGGGCGCAGAAACTTTTCCGGCCCGCGATGGCAGCTGAGGCACCACTCCATCTGCATAGTGGAGTCCTGGTACATCAGCGCCATCTGGTCCACTGGACCGTGGCAGCTATTGCAGCCGACCCCCTTGTTAATGTGAATGCTATGGTCGAAGTACACGAAGTCGGGGATGTAGTTCACCTTGGTCCAGTTGATGGAGTTGCCGGAGCGGAAGCTCTCTCGCACCGGTTCTAGCAAAGCGGCGTTGGTCCATATCTGCGAGTGGCAGTTCATGCAGGTCTTGGTAGGAGGAAGACCGGCGTAGCCGGACACCTCCACCGAGGTGTGGCAGTAGCGGCAGTCGATGCCCAACCCGCCAGCGTGATGCTTGTGACTGAAAGGGACGGGCTGGGTACGAATCACTCCACGCCAACTGAGATAAGGAGCGCTCTGCATCTCAGCGGCGGCGAAGAAAAATGCGGTCACCGAAAGCAACGCCACCACTATCGAAAAGCGGGAAAACGTATTAGTACTGCGATGGAAGATCTGGGGCATGTCAGTACCGATTCAAGTTGTCAGCCACGGAAGCCGGCTGGGATTCCGCGGGCAGGTTACGAGTTTCGGAGACTGCACATATAGGGCGTGACCGCTATCACTAGGCCGGGTGATTGTAACAGGTTGGGCTGAAATGTGGCTTAAGAGTTGAAAGGCGGGAGAAGAAATGTTTACGTCTGGTGAAAACGAGGGCTCTCTGAAAATGTGCACAAGGCAAACGCAAGGTCCTTCGGCTCGAGCCGGAATGGTCCGCCGGCCCTCGCTCAGCATGACAACTCGGGCTTCTAAGCCAGTGTTCCCCTTCAGCGCAAATTCATGACCAGCAGCTTGGGCTCGGTCATGTCCTGGATGGCGTAGCGCAACCCCTCGCGGCCGGTCCCTGAGTCCTTGGTTCCACCGTAGGGCATATGATCCATGCGGAAGGTGGGAGAATCGCCGGCAATCACGCCACCTACCTGCAGCTCCTCATACGCATAGAAAAGAAGATTAGCGTCACGAGTGAAGACTCCTGCCTGCAGGCCATAGGGTGTGTCATTGATCTGCTGAACCGCGCGCGAGAAGTCATCATAGGGTTCGACGGTGACCACGGGCGCAAACAACTCTTCACAATTCACGCGCATCTGCGGGCGGGTGTTGGTGAGGACAGTGGGCTCGACCATCGATCCGTTGCGCTTGCCGCCGCAGAGCAGTTTCGCGCCAGAAGAAGTGGCCTCCTCAATCCAGTCACTGGCGCGGATCGCGTCCTGTTCACGAATCATCGGGCCAACGTCGGTATTTGGATCCAGCGGATCGCCCAGCACCAGCTTGCGCGCGCCATCTACCAAAATTTGAGTGAATTTGTCGAAGACAGTCCGCTCCACCAGGATGCGCTGGACGGAGATGCAACTCTGCCCGGCATAGGAAAATCCGCCGCTGACGCAACGTTGCGCGGCAAAGCTGATATCGGCGTCCTTGTGCACGATCACGCCGGCATTACCGCCCAGCTCCAGCACGACCTTCTTCTTGCCGGCCCGCTGCTTTAATTGCCAGCCCGCGGCGGCGCTGCCGGTGAAGGTAAGCAGGCGCGGACGATCATCGGTGATCAGCGGATCGGCATCCTCATTGCTAAGCGGCAGCACGTTCAGGGCGCCATCGGGCCAGCCAACCTGCTGCACGATCTCCCCCAGCATCAAGGCAACAATCGGGTCCTGCGGAGCAGGCTTGAGCACCATGGTGCATCCCGCAGCAATCGCAGGAGCGATTTTGTGAGCCGGCAAATTCAGCGGGAAATTGAAGGGCGTAATGGCGGAGATTACCCCGATGGGAAAACGGCGCTCGATGGCCCAGCGCCCGGTAGCTGTGTCCTGCAAATCGAGAGGGAGATATTCGCCGTAAATGCGCGTGCTCTCCTCGGCAGCGATGGTGAAGGTGAAGATGCAGCGTTCCACTTCCCCGCGCGCTGTCTTGATAGGCTTGCCGGCTTCCATAGCCATGATGCGCGCAAACTCTTCCTTACGTTCCGCAAGGTGATGAGCGATGGCACGCAGCACGCGCTGGCGCTCGAATGCGGGGAGCTTTCGCGTTGTCCGGAAAGCCGCTTCAGCCGCAGCGATCGCGGCCACGGCATCGGTACGGCTGCCGTTGATGATGGTGCCTACGATCTGATGATCGTAGGGAGCGTGAATATCGACCGGTGATCCTTGGGTTATGAATTTTCCATTGAGAAGAAAACCGTGGGGCTTGGTTGCGGTCAGGGTGGCACTCATAGGGATATGGTAACTCCGGTTGCCGCGCTTGAGTGAGATGAGCAAAGCGGAGCGGGGGACAGAAATTTTCTGGCGAGACGATGTGACAGGCGAGATCGCCTATCCCGCACAAGCTTACCTCAATGTGACCTTGGCATTGACTAGATCTTCCTCAAGATCCACATGCAGCGCGAACCCCAGGCGGTTGCAGATGGCGCGCATCTCGCGGTTGATCCCGAGCATGGTGGAGCTCACATATTTGAGCTTTTCCTCGCGGGCGATGAGCATGAGCCGGCGTACCAACTCGGTGCCAAGGCCCTGGTGCTGGAATTTGTCGCTCACCAGCACGGCCACCTCGGCTTCCTCGAGGCCATGCAGTTTGCTCAAGCGGCCCACGCCGATGATCTCGGGCTCGCCGGCAGGGTTGTGGCGCTCGGCCACCAGCGCCATTTCGCGGTCATAGTCGATGAAGCAGATGCGCGTCATGCGCTCGTGCGCCGTGCGCTGCGAGAGTTTCAGCGGCTGGAAATAACGCAGGTAGACAGTGCGATCGGAGAGCTCTTCGTGGAACCGGATCAGCAGCGGCTCGTCTTCCGGACGAATGGGCCGGATCACCACATCCACGCCATTCTTGAGAGTCCAGGGCGCAACATGGCGGCTGGGATAAGGCCGAATCGCGGGACGCGGCAAGTCGTCCTCAGTGACATCGAGTCCGAAAATCACGACCCGAGCATCGAGCGCGAGCAGCCCGTTGGAGGAAGCCAACAGCGGGTTGATATCGATTTCCTTGATCCACGGATGCTCGAGCACCAACTGGCTGAATCTAACCAGCAGAGCTTCAAGAGCGGTGAGATCGACCCCTCCGTGGCCGCGTGCGCCTTGCAGGGCGGAATAGACACGAGTCTGCTCCATCATGCGGCGCGCCAGGGTGGTGTTCAGCGGCGGAAGGGCAAGAGCGCGGTCTCGCGTGATTTCCACTAGAAGCCCGCCTGCGCCGAACAGGAGCACGGGACCGAACTGCGGGTCAATGCTGCTGCCGACGATCAATTCAAATCCCTCGCGCGAGATCATGGGTTGCACCGTCACACCTTGAAAGGCCGCTTCACCTACCAGATCGCAAACGGTGCGCTGAATGCCATAGAAAGCGGTGCGCACCGCTTCGGCATCGCGCAAATTCAGGCGCACGCCTTTGACATCGGATTTATGGGTGACGGTGTAGGAGTGAAGCTTCACGACTACCGGATATCCAATCTGACCGGCGCGGGCTACGGCTTCGTCGGCGGTAGAGGCGATGAGAGTCTTGACGGTGGGAATGCCGTAGTCGGCGAGCAGTTGCTTGGATTCGGCTTCGGTGAGCACGGTACGACCCGACTCGCGAACCTGCAGGATGCGCTTCTCGGCAGTCTCGCGGTCGATGCCGGTTTCCGCATAAGAAGGAAGCGCCGGAGTCTCATATAGGCCGCGCAGATTGTAGCTGTACTTCCACATGTAGGTGAATGCGCGAGTAGCAGTATCGGGAAACTGAAAGGTTGGAATGCCGGCGCGGTTCAGAATTTCGTTGCCCGCCGCAACGTCTGCGCCACCCATAAAGCAGGCGAGAACGGGTTTTCCGGTGCCGCGAGCGTGCGGCTTCAGCAGTTCGGCAATTTGCGTGGGCTCGCTGAGACCCTGGGGGGCAGTCAGAATGAGGATGCCATCACAATTGGGATCGTTCACCGTGATTTCCAGCGCGCGGGAATAGCGATCAGGGGTAGCGTCACCGAGCACATCGACAGGATTCCCATGACTCCAGTGCGGAGGCAAAAACGAGTTCAGAGCTTCCATGCTGGCTGGCGATAGTTCGGCGAGTTTGCCTCCGCTGGCCACCAACCCGTCGGCCGCAAGCACGCCCGGGCCGCCGGCGTTGGTGAGAATCGCCAGCCTCGGTCCCTTGGGGCGCGGCTGCTTGGAGAGCACTTCCGCCATGTAAAAGATGTCGGCAATGCTGTTCACGCGCAAAACCCCGCTGCGGCGAAAAGCGGCGTCGAGTACCTCGTCGCTTCCGGTGAGAGCGCCCGTATGGGAAGCGGCTGCTTTGGCGGCGGCTTCGGAGCGGCCTGCCTTGATCACAATTATCGGCTTGGTTAACGAGACCTCGCGGGCGGCGGAGAGAAAGGAACGCGCGTTCCCGATGCTCTCCATATAAATAACGATGCTCTGGGTGCGGGGATCATTGCCGAGATAGTCGATCAGATCACCCCATCCTACGTCGACCATCGAGCCTACCGATACAAATGCGCTGAAGCCGACCATCTCGTGCAGGCTCCAGTCGAGAATGGCGGTGCACAATGCCCCACTCTGACTTATGAACGCCACGCTGCCGGGCAGAGCGATGGTCTGGGAAAAGGTGGCGTTCAGGCCGGTAAGCGGATTCATCACGCCCAGGCAGTTGGGACCAATCACCCGCATGCGGCTGCCGCGGAGTTTCTCCAGGATCTGCTGCTCGAGGGCGGCGCCTTCGGCGCCATGCTCACGAAATCCCGCCGAGATGATGATTGCGGCCTTCACGCCAGCAGCCACGCATTCCTCAACCACGCCGGGAACACTTGCGGCCGGAGTAACTACCACTGCCAGATCGACGGCCTCGGGCACGTCGCGGACCGATGGGTAGGCCTTGATTCCCAGCACGCTGCGGCGTTCCTTGCTGACGGGAAAGAACGTGCCGCCGAAGGGGCTGCTGAGCAAGGCCCACAGCACACGGCGGCCAATACTGGCGGGACGCTCGGTGGCTCCAATAACGGCCACACTGCGTGGGGCAAACACCGCGTCCAGCGGTTGCTTTTCGGCGCGCAGTACATCATGCGCGGGATCGGTGCCGGGTTTGGATGCACCCGGTTTGGATGCACCAGGCTTGGAGAGTGCGCGGGCAGCCGAATCCATGGCGGCCTCCTCCCTGCGAAAGAGCATAGCAGGGGCGGGGAATGGGGCAGACGGGAAGCATCACGGCGAGATGTGACGTGTGACCAGAGGCGCGCGGAGCAGTTGCTGGTTTTCAGGAAAAGCAGGTCCCTCGCCGCCGCTTGGGATTTCGCCAGCAGGCCGCCTGCTGATCGGCTCAAGCTGGGCTGCCTCAAGCGTGTCCGAGATGAAAAGACTGATTTAGTCCTTATTCTTGGCCGGTGTCACCAAGGCGTCCTGAGGAAAAGACTTAAAGGTGACTTCGCGGGAGCGGGCGGAAGTCTTCTTATTGTCGTCGGTGGTGTACTCGGTGAGCGTGCCCTTCAAGACGCGGTAGCCTTCCAGGTTGGGCGACTTGGCCTCACCGCGTTCGATCCGGCCCTTGAATTCGAACCAAACACCGTGAATGGGCTTGGTGATCCAGTGCATGTTGGGACGGTCGAACTCTCCCTTGTCGATCATATGATCGAGAAATGCACCGCGATCGCTGTCGCTCTCGCCGTAGCGGGAAACGAAGCCGGTGATGTGGACTTTGTCCTCGAGATCGACTTCCACGAATTCGCCTTCGCGCAGGAAGGTGTACATGCCGGAGACACCATCATCGAGGTCCACGGCCGGAGGCGGAGATTGGTTTTGTGCCAGGGCAGTCATCGCTGCCAGCAGGCAAATTGCAGCCAAAAAATGTTTCATGGAAAGGATTTCCTGCACAATTAGAACACGGCAGGCAAAGATTTGATGCGCCGCTCTGTCATCCCTCCCGGGACTCTTGAGTCTGTTCCGCGCAAGACCCGGCACCCACGCACCGGATAATCTGCCCACCCAGGTTAGCGGGGAACTGCACGGCGCGAACCTGGGGGACCTGCCAGTTTCAAAATCTGCCGCGTCAACCGGCGCGAGGTGACGTGATCACGAAGGCGCGTATAATCCAGCTAACCCTGGTGCTTTAATGTCGTCCCACCCTGGCAGGATTTCCGATTTGAATGGGTCAGAAGAGGTGGGGACGGGTCCGCAATTGTTGGTTGAGCTGCCCTCGTGGCGGAAGGTTTTCCTCTCTAACTTAGGTGACTTTCTTTTGCGCCGCAAGCCGCGGTCCGTTGTGGTCACCTCGCCCCCTGCCGAATTCTGGCCCGACGTTTTTGTCCAGCGGGGAATCCCCTGGACGCGTTTACGCCAGTCGGCCCTGCTGCACATCTTCGTCGTGGTCGCTCTCTGGGGACTCACCGAATCCTGGGCCGGGCTGCTGTGGCGGCGCAACCCCGCGCTTCCGCTTCATGACAAGATCGTGTACTACTCCGTCTCCGAATATCTGCCGCCCATCGATACCGGCAGCGCTCCCGCTAAAGAGGAGAAGAAAGGCGATCCCGTGTATGCCAAGCAGCCGATCATCTCCCTGCCTTTGCATCGCGATAATCGTGAGCAGACGATCATCACGCCACCCGATGTGAAGCTGCCAAAGAACGTCCCATTGCCGAATATCGTCGCCTGGAATTCCACGCCGGCCCCCGTGCCAACAGCGGTGGCGACGCGAGCCAACGCCCTTACCCTGCCGGCGATGCCGGCCTCGGTGATACCGCCGCCACCTGATCCCATCCGGCGCGAGCTGCAGCGTATGGCGGGACTGCAGCCCGGAAAAGTAGCGGTCATCGAGCCGCCTCCGGCGATCGATCAGTCGAAGTCGACGCGCAAGCTGGACCTTCCAGCGGTGCCGGTGGTAGAGGCGCCTCCGTCGCTGGATCAACTGAAAACACAATCGCGGCAAATCGCGGCGCCCACGCCAGCGGTGATCGAGCCGCCTCCCGCAGTCGATAGCGGAGTGCGATCGCTGGGCGCGATGAACGTCGGCAAATTCGAGGCGAATGTGGCCGCGCCAAAACTCGTGGTTGCCGAGCAGCGGTCGGTGGCAGTGAACGGTGCGCCCGGGAAGACCGGCGAGTCCGCTGTTAGAGCTGCGGGTGGTGCCGGGCGAGGTGGCTCAGGACAGGCATCGGCTGCAGTGCCTCCTCCTCCTTCAATCGGAGCCTTGGCGGCTGGGTCTGCTGCGGGACAGTTGATCGCTCTGAATCTGCATCCCGCAACCGTGAGCGGACCGATAGAGGTGCCTGCCGGGAGACGCTCGGGTGAGTTTGCTGCCACGCCGCAAGGCAAGCCCGATGCGTCAGGCACGCCGGAGATCAAAGGCGGCGGCACCAAGGGTGCGAACGGAGGCGGAACCGGAACCGGTAAGGCCGAGCCGGGATCGGGATCGAGCGCAAACGCACCTGCTGGAATTTTTGTTGGTGGCGATCCCAAGAGCCCGCCCGCAGGCGCCGCTGTGGTGGCGGGAGCACCTTCTGCAACGTCCGCCGAGAAGCCAGAGGAAAAAACCCTGATGGCTTCAATCTCGCGTCCCAAGGTGACAGACACGACGCGTGGGCCGATCATCGATGGCCCGGGAAAAATCGAAGACCGAGTCTTTTCCGGCCGAAAGTACTACACGATGGCGCTGAACATGCCCAACCTCACGTCGTCCGGCGGGAGCTGGATCGTGCGCTTTGCCCAACTCCAGGACGACCACCGCGGAGGCGAGGTGACGGCGCCAATCGCGCTACAGAAGGTTGATCCTAAATATCCGCCGGAACTGCAGCGCGAATTCGTGGAAGGTACGGTGACGCTCTATGCGGTGATCCGCAAGGATGGCAGCGTGGATGACGTGCGGGTGCTGCGCGGCGTGGACCGCCGCCTGGACGAGAACGCGCGCACCGCTCTGGCGCGCTGGCATTTCCACCCCGGAACTAAGAATGGCGAGGCCGTGGACCTGGAGGCGGTGGTGTTCATTCCCTTCAAGGCAGGAAGGATGCCCTTCTGATTGCTTTAGTCGGCTCCCTGCAGCTTTAGCCATTGGCCTTGGTAGTAATAGAAGACCTCAGAAGCCTTTCCATCTATTCCGAGATCGACTCCCTGATGATCTATTGGTGGTGGCTGCGGCCCGCCGTACGCGCGATAGTGATCCATGATGTATTTCTCACCGACGGGCTCGATGGAATAGTAGAGATCGCTTGGCTCCCATCTGTAAACTTCGGCGGTGTCGGTTTCTGAGCCGTTCCAGAAGACGAAGATCGAGAGAAATCCATTCATAGAACATAAGACCGCCCAATCTCTTTGCCCAGGCTTGGCGAATTCTCCGCGAATGACGTTCTCTGGCTTACCGGTTGACGGTTGCGGAATGGTGCAGCCGCGGGTTTGGAGTTCCTTGGTTATATTGCCGGGGAGCGTTGGAAACGCTGTTGGCGGAAGACGTACAACAGTCTGCGATGTGAGTTGGCCGACAACCGGGCTGTCGGCCGACTGCGAGCAGCAGCGCTCCACAGCCGACTGCAGCTTCTTCACTCGCTGGTATGGCGAATCGCGACGCGCCCAGGGCACGAGCACATCGGGAGTGATCCCATTCACTTCGTTTGAGCCATCGGCACGAAACCGGACGCAGTCGGGCATTTTGACTTCCGCGCCAGAGTTTTTCAGCTTGGTGGGGATTCCTCCATCGGTGTAGCCGCATCCGGCTCCGCCGGTCAGTTCGCCAACGATGGTGGCGGCATGATTGTCCTGCAACAAGGCTGCGAAGTATTCGGCGGCCGACCAGGTATCGTGATCGACAACAACATACATCGGAAGCCTGTCTGCTGACTCGCTGTAGTCGTATTGAGTCGGCGACTTGTACGAGCAGCCCTTGACCAGGAGAGAGCAATTGCTCTTTCCCGTGTACCAAACGTTTGTCCGATCGCAAGGTTGCCGGCTCTCCGCGATGGCTTTCCGCAAACACGCGGCAGCATCTTCTAGCGACGCGTTCGGCTTAGGACTCTTTCTCCTATCGGCTTCCACTTCCTGCAAACGTTCTTGCAGCTGCTTTGTCCAATGCTCGTGTTTTATGAACGCTCCAGGGGAATTGCTCAGTGCAACGGCACTCAGGGAACCTAGTGTTGCATCGACCCAATCCGAGCCACCGCCATTGCGCGCAATGTCTATTAAAACCGCAGTAGCGCCTGCCTTCCGGAACACAATCTCCTGTCTCGCTAGAGCCGCCGTAAGGAGATTGCCAGTCTCCAACTGCAGTCTGTCGCTGCATTTTTCGTCGCAATCCTTCGACTCATCGAGATTCAGTTTTCGAACCGCGCGCTCACAAACTTCCGGGTAGGCATGTTCGCTGAACAATCCAATCCTGAGAACGCCAATGGCCTTGGCGCTGGGCAGGCGCAGAATTCCGCTGGGGAACACTCTGGCGTCTTCGCTGTCGAGAGGTGTAAAGGAGGAAAGGAGCGAAAAGTCCAGCCCGGGCGAGAGATGTTCGTTATAGTCAAGGCGGGCACAAAGACCCTGCCCAGATGTTGAACTTGCAGGCTTACTCTCTTGCGCCTTAGGCCAACGAATTTGCAGATGGCCGTCGCCAAAGCTCTCCACAAACTGATTCAGGATTCGGCGGGCATCTTCTTCGTTCCTGGCCTCGCCGAGTTTTGCTTCCGTCTGCTGGCGCAGTTGGGGCAGATCCATATGTCGTTCCTGGATCGCCCACTCCAGATTGGCATAGTGCGAAGACATTTCGCGCAGTAGCTGATGGAAGTCCTCCACCCATGGCGCGGGATCAAAACTGCCCGGCGGTGTTGTTTTGCTGCTTTGACCTCGAGCCGATCCCGCCAGGCCGATCAACATGCAGATGCAGATAAGGAATATTCGTCGCACCCGCTTGTCCCCCTTTGGACCAGAAGCAAGCAGCCATTTTACGGTGCGCGACGAAATGCAACTGCTTTGTTCGCCAGAGTTGAAGGGTAATCGCTACCGCAACGCGGTAACCGGGCGAGATTCAGCCTGGGAGGTGAACATACCGATTCCCTCTGCTTCGCCTTTGTTGCGCAGCCACAGTTCGACCAGCTTATAGATGTCCTCGTGAGTGCAGACCTCGTAGTAGCGGCGGTCGGTCCACTTCTTGAGCGAAAATCCCTGCGCCCCGATGCGGGCGATGCTTCCCTCGCGGATCACCAGGCGATGAAAGCTCTGACCTACGGATACCAGGCCTGTATGGAGGGTTACGGGTTCGTTCTCCCAGAGCGTGGGTAGTTCCATTTCTATGGGCTGCAGCGAGATCTCCTGGCGCAGCTTACGGTAGGCGGGTTCGCTCATGTGAATCCCACCGATGTTGTAGCGCATGAGGAACTCGTCGGGGTTCCCGCCAGTATCCTCGTCGTCCACCGTTTGGAAGCAAAAAACGTTGAACAGCGTCTCCGAACCCTCCAGGATTTTGCGCGCCCCGCGATTGCAGGAAGAGAGCCTGTCGCTCTCATTGAGTGCTTTGGAAATCATGATTCGGGACTGGCCGTCCATCAGATACATGGGCGCGGCATCCTGATAGGAGATTCCGATTCCCAGTTCCAGGGTGGGCAGTCCGGACTTCTCCGACTGGGCATTGTAGGCGCGCACCAGGGTACTCATTTCGCGCGCCAGGGCGCAGGTCCGGCCCACGCCAAAGCCCTCGCCGCCTTCCCGCTCGAACAAGGCGAGGATGACGGCATCGCCTTCGATGAAAACCTTGGTGGCCTGATATTTCGGCAAAAGCTTGTTGACCGGGTCGTAGAAATTCAAGCTGAAATACGAAGCCGGATTCAGACCGCGTTCAAATAGCGTGCGCGTAAGCGTGGTGGAATCGCGAATATCGGCCTTGAGAATGATGTGGTGAAGGATGCGATCTTCGGCCGGCTTCTGCTCTTCTGGAAGCGGAAATTCGTATAGCGTGCTGTTGATCTCGGACAGGCTGCGCAGTTTTTCGCTGGTCAGCAGAGAGATGCCCTCCATCGCTGCCAGCAAGGTTTCCAGACGGCGGAGGTCGCGGTGATAGCGCATGAAGTCGCGCAAGAAACGCCCGCCAAATTTGGCGCGGTCTGATCCGCGATAATTGGCGAAGCGTTTCACTGCCGCCTGAAAATTTGCAGGAGAGAGTTTTCCCTGCTCCTCCAGCAACTTCTCCACCCGCTGGCGCTCCTGCCGCCAGATCAGCGCATTTTTGAGCTGCTGGGGATTGATCGTAGGTGAGTACTCAGCCAGCAATGGCACGGTATCGTAAGCAGCGATCACGTGATTGAGAACGCCTTCGCGTTCCAGGCACTCAGTCCACGTTTCCAGCAGTGCTTTCTGCAAGCGGCCTTCGTGAGTGTCCTCGTCAGGGACGCCATTGCCTACCAGGTCGTGGGCATTTTCGGGAACACTCAAAATGGGGATCAGCTCCTGTTCGTCGGAGCCGATCTCCATGGACTTCAGATAATCCACAGCAATTGCCAGCAAACGGTGGAAGCGGTCGGGATCGCGCTCGAAGTTGCCCAGCATCACGTAGTGCTCGGCATTCACTTGATCGTCGCGTCCGTTTTCCGTGAAGACTAGGTGATTGATGAAAAGGTCGTATCCCACAAAGTCAGCGGAGCCAAACAGCGAGCGCCGCATGCGCAGCAGGGTTTCCTTTTCGATTTCGCGCAGAGTGTGGAAGATTTCCTCGCCGGCTCGGCAGAGAATGCTCTTCTTATTCCGTTGAAATGCGGCACAGCGTTCCCGCGACTGAACCGCGCTATTGTTTGTCTGGCGAGGGCCGTCGTAGGTGTTGGCGCGGGTGCGCAGTTTCTCCAGGATGGAGGAGCACTGCTCCCCCAGCTCGCTACGCAGAAACTTCAGGATTGCGATGCGGAACAGCAGATCGAGCGAAACGTTATTCTCCGCCTTGGAGCGGTTGAGTGACGCGACATGCAACTCGGTGAGGCGGCGTTTGAATTCGGACACATCGGGCGCTGGAGCAGGCTTTTGTGTCCGCGACAGGAAAGCCGGACTGCCCAGAGGCGTGCGACGATCGACGATTAGATCTTCGACGTTGCCGGCTTTAGCGATGACCCGGGCGATATGCTGGCGAGCCACCTCTGTAAGAATCGGGCTCAGAAAAACATCATAGCGGACGTTATCGACGCCAGGCACCAGGCCCTGCAGCTCGATCACCGGAGTGTAGGCCTTGAGATCGAGCTGGCGGGCCAGCTGGCCAAGATTCTCGCGTTGAAAGAACGGGAACGGCGACATTTTTCGATTCGGCGCCCGAACCGGGCGATGCAGCTTCAGCAAAAACCGCAGTACGATGCGAGGCTAGCACGATCCGAGTAACCTGCCCATGTTACGGAGGTTACTGGTGCGAGTGGGCATAGGGAGCACAGACGGAAACACTCAGGACGGACATGATTGCCACCCACCCTTCGCTGCGCTCAGGATGGGGCACCCACAGTGTCGCGGGTTGCGGGAAGGAGTGGGACACGCCCCGGCGGCTTAGGGCTATACTCTGGGGCCGATAGAGAAGACATGCATCAGCGTGGCAAAGGAGAAGCCCAGGTCTCGAAAAGCGCGAGACCTGGGGCACCCCAGTCTTGGAGGGAAGGACAACTCGCCGGATCGGGGAGACCTGGGCCACCCGCCCGGAGAAGCATTCTCTATGTGACCGTGCTCACTTCTTGTCCGCCATCCGGTTGGTGGTGAACGGCAACCTTTTGGGTCAATGAGTTCTATAAGAAGGGATGTCAAGAAAAAAGCTCCGCCTCGACCGGAGGCGAGATTTGTTTTCTCGAGATCCAGCCCACCGTAAATCTCTCCGGTTAGGAAGTTTTGACTTTTTCATTCTCATAAGTTTCCTC
>DASPRM010000073.1 GCA_035624455.1 Terriglobales bacterium | reverse complement strand
TTGCAACGTGTGGGAAAAATGTCGTCATTTCCCCCGGTGCGTAATAAGCTGACGCACCGAGAGACCACGGTTCTTCCTCCCAAACAATGGATGTTCCACCCTCGAAATTTTCTGCCATTTCAGGAAAGACCTTGCCCACGTTTTCTAGCCCCCAGCGAATTCGTTCATCTCGGTTCAACGCTGCGATTTGCCTCGCGTTTGCACCGGAAGTTTCCGTTGCTAGAATCGCACGTGTTCCAGCTTGGTTATCCGACATGTCCGCGATAGTGCGAAGCGGTAAATCTGTGATCGCGTATCCGCTGAGTTTTTGCCCGCGCCAGAACCGACTTCTCGACTGTAGGTACAACCGCGTAATGGGTGAATAACGAAGTTTTGAGATAACCAGCCGTTTCTGAGGAGAGAATGATCCGTCCAATTCGACGTTGCGAAGCACAGAAAACGGAATGGCAACAACGGCGCGATCCGCCTCGACTTCTTCCAGCTTTCCGGCACGAGAGACCGAAACTGCTACCTTATTCTTGTTCTGGGTCACTCTTTTCACAGCCGCACCGTAATGAATCCGGTGCCCCAGCCTTGCTGCAAATGCTTTAGGAAGTTGGTCGTTGCCACCGCGCAATTTACCCCAACTCTTGGCTCGATCCACGAATTGTTGCCAAATGATGTCTTGCAACGCCGACACGTACTCGAAGTCTTCGCCGAGGAAGCTCATCCTGAGAAGTGAGACCACAGCCTCACTGGCACCCTGTTTTCGTAGAAATTCGTTGATCGTGACGCGGTCGATATGGCGGGCAGAGGAGTCAGGCCAGTCAAGAGAAAATGGGTCTTTGATCTGCCCGATCGGGGCAGCCAAATATTTGTCCCATAGCCCCGCCACCCCGAGTTTTCGTTCTTCCGGCGTCAGATTATATGGCCATTCGGGGTCTGACCCCCGCTCTACTACGTAACGCCTCCCTTGCAAGTAGAAGACGTCATTTGCGCTGACACTCTTTTCAGCGGCTCCCGCTTCATCGACTCGCAGGTTGAAGAGGTTAATGTAACGCTGGAGCACTACGTAGGCATCACTGAAATCGTACGCACCCGCTTCTGCGTACAGCCCATCCGAAAATTCATCGCGAATCGTTTGAATTCGGCCACCGGGGCGCGTCCGTGCTTCGAGCAGAGTGACATCGTGTCCACTTTGCATGAGTTCGAACGCGGCAATCAATCCTGCAATGCCTGCTCCCACAACGATCACTTTCTGAGGCTTCGCAGCGGGCGAACTCAGCAAAGCTGACAAGTTTGGGCGAGTGAATGCCAGCAATGCTGAAGCAGATAAGCCCTGCACAAATGCTCATCGGCTAAACCGGGTACGAAAGAGGATGTCCGAGTTTTAGTTGATGGCAGCGACTCTCGACGTTCGGCACTGTAAACCTACCTTCGAGCGAGTTCAAGCGACTTCTAGGTTACGGACCTCCTTCTGCTGAATGCGCGACGGATTCAGGCGTTCCTTCAGCAACAGAATTTCTTGATACCCTTTGATGCGTCGAAACTTTTTTTCCGCCTCCAGGAGCCCTGTAGCGGTCCAGCGCAGCGGTTGATTTCCTTCTCGCCAACGTTTTACGTTCCGCGCCACCCGCTGCACCGTCGACAAGCACGATTCGATCGGATTGGTGGTGGCCAGTTTCCGCCGTAATACGCCTCCTATGCCCAAGCGATGGACGGTTAGCGTCTCCTCCAGCCCCTCCTGCAGGCTGTGGGCAGCCGTGGGATTGATTCTTTCCAGTTGCCGGAAGATTTTCTCCAACGCAGCTTTGGCATCCGTGTAGTTGTTCATCGCATACGCATTGCGCATCCGTCGGTCGTAGTCTTTCTGGCAATTCTCCGGCAGATACTCCCGCACATTCCGCCGCTTGTGAATTTGGCAGCGTTGCACTTCCACTTGTTCCCCGAAAACACGTTCCACTCCGGCGCGCAGCGCTTTCGATCCGTCGATCACCACCAGATACCGCCGCTGCAGATCCAGTCCGCGGTCCACCAGATCTTCCAGCAACCCTTTGACCACCGTGGTGTTCTCCGTGGCTCCTTGCCACACTCCCAGAACGTGCTTTTCACCGCCTTCCGCGATACCCAGCGCCACCACCAGCACTTGGCCGCCGAAGTGAATCCCATCGATCATCAGCACCACCAGGTTCAGATCCTCCAAGCGCCGCTCGCACAGTTCGCGCAACTGATTGCTGGTAGCCGCCACAAACTGCCGGCTCACGCTGCTCTTCTCGATCCCGTAGCCTTCCAGAACACTCTCCACCGCGCGCCGGTAGTTCCGCGTCGACAATCCAGCCACCATACCTTCGCGCACCGCTCGTTGCAGTTTTCCGTCCTGCTGCAATTGCCCGTAGCTTTCCAGTTCCACTTCTTGGCCCTCGCGCGTGCGCACCCGCGGCCGTTCCACAGGAATCTTCTGTCCCGCGAAGACCACGTAACCCGGCTGCTTCCCCCAACGCACGCACCCGGCGCTCGGATTCGGTCGATGCGGAGGTCCTACCCGGCGCGTGACCTCGTTTTCCAAGATAGCGCGGAGGATCTGCAGCCCGGCCTGCCCGGTCAGCTCTTCCACCTGCGCTTGCATCTCCGCCCACACCTCGGCCATCGGCAGCGGCACCTTCACCATCAGCTCTTGCCCTCGGACGATCTCCAACTTGTGATTGGACTTACGCTGTTTCCTCTGGTATTTCTTTCTCACGGCGGCTCTCTCCTTTAAAAGGGATTTCTCAACCCGAACTCTAACCGAGTCCGGGCGAGAGCCGCTGCTTCTTTTTCTCAAGTTTCAACTAAACGCGGGGCATCCTCGGTACGAAAGGCTGGTGGGCGGAAACTTCCCATCAATCGGCTTGATGCCATGCGCGAGAATCTTATGACGTGCGGGAGCAAGGGTCAATTTGTTTGAACGTGATCTGCATTTCGGGGCAAGAAACACCGCATCCACTGCGCTCGAATCGTTCATCACCGAAGCCAGTCCCCGGTTTTCGTCCGCGCAAAAGCTGCAATGGGCGCGAGAATTCTTACCCACAAACTTACCCACAGGAAACGGTTCCTACAGTCCCTTTCAGCGACTTGGCAGCCCCCGCTGAGAACGTAAGTCGCTGATAAGACGTGTATGCCTAGACTGTCACGGCAGAGGCCGCGGGTTCGAGTCCCGTCGTCCCCGCCATTCTTTCGAAAACGGTTAGCCCAATGTTCGGAGGCGAAAAGGACGCACTTTGCGCCCTATTGCGTGCCTCTTGCCTTCGCGACTCTGCCGACGAGAGCCTGCGGGAGTTCGCCGAACTACGCGTGATGCAGTTTTTGGCGCAGTGCTTCCACGACTAAACCGACTAGCGCATACGTGGCGGCATTCACAAGGAGAACCCAATAGAGACTAATGGGGACATGCATGCCAGCGATAGCGATGGGGCAGGTAACACGCGACAGAGTATTCACAATCGTGGGGATCGGGTTGTCTTTATTTGCCAACGCGAAATAAAGTCCCCAACCACCCGCGACGAGAAA
>DASPRM010000072.1 GCA_035624455.1 Terriglobales bacterium | reverse complement strand
GGTTTACTGGGCGCTTTGATTGTTTTGTCTTGAGTTCAGCCTTGTCATGCTCAGTCTAAATGACACACGCTGGCAGAGGGCTGCGGCGCGTGTCAACGACTTTGAGACAGGTGCTCGTGAACTTTAATGAGTTTTTTTCATGTGTTAGGTTTTCCACAAAGAAATTTCACGCCAGGATCGCCTAGCAACGACGATCGCCAGCTAGCTCGACCCACAGCATCCCCGTCACTTTGCACCTCTCGATCAGCGTTTATAGAACAGGAAGCCGACTAGGAACAGACAGAGAGCAAAGCCGAGGGTACCCAAGACCGAAATAACTAGCCGTGTGAAGTACCGGACGAGGGGTGCAGTCCATTCTTCGGCTTTTGATTCAGCAGGGTATGTAACGACCGTTGGCTCAGCATGTTCAATCTTGGGAGACGTTTCATCTTTCCCGAGCCCGAGGAGCAATGCAGCAACCAATGGTAAAGCTAGTGCTAGCCACCGCCAAATTTCGCCTTCCCTCTGGAGTTTCGGAATCTCAGCTTCGTACTGAGGCAAGCCGATCCACCCGCTGACAGCACCAGCGACACCCAGCCAGCGAAAGATCGAATAGGCGGATGTAAACATTAAGCCCAGAGCGACAAGGAGCCATGCGATACGCCTTTTTCTTGGCCATTGGAAGGCGATTGGGTGTCCGCGCACCAACATTTTTGCTCCTCCTTCTTGCTTCGCCTTCAGGCGCACAACGGTTCCGGAGCGGAAACCGGCTTGTTAATCCAGACTTCGCTGGGAAGAGCCGGTGGTTTGGGAGCGCTTCGCACAAAGCGCTCCGGGTGACGGTGGTAAGCAACATCGAGCACCTCCTGGCGCTGCCTCAGGATGTTTTCCGCTTGACCATAGTGAACCGTCGCTGGCGTCAACAAGGCTACCCCGGAGTGACGGTGCTCGTCGTTGTACCACCGAAAAAAACTCTGACAGAAAGCACGACTGTCCTGGATGCACCCAAAGCGGTCCGGGAACTCCGGCCGATACTTCATGGTTCGGAATTGGCTCTCGGAGTATGGATTGTCGTCCGAGACGTGAGGCCGACTATGCGTTTTCGTGACACCCAGATCGGCGAGTAGAAGAGCTACCGGCTTGGACCTCATCGAGGTGCCACGATCAGCATGGAGCGTGAGTTGATCGGGCTGGATGCGTTGTTTCTTGCAGCTCTCTTCGATCAATCGCTTGGCCAACTCCGCGCTTTCGCGATAAGTGACCATCCAACCGGTGACGTAACGGCTGAAGACATCGAGGATCACGTAGAGATAAAAGTAGGTCCATTTAACTGGGCCGAGCAGCTTGGTGATGTCCCAGCTCCACAGCTGATTGGGAGCTGTGGCCAGCAGTTCTGGCTTCTTGTAGAGCGGATGAATCAACTGATCGCGACGTTCGCGGGACTCACCGCGCTGTTCCAGTAAGCGATACATCGTTCGAATCGAACAGTGATATTCCCCTTCATCGAGCAACGTCGCATAAACAGCGGCTGGCGAGCGATCTTGGAAGCGTTCTTCGTGCAGGCGAGACAACACCGCCTCTCGTTCCACCGGGTGGAGGGCGCGTGCCGGCGAAGGCCTCGACGCGGTCACCGCCGGAGGAGATATCTTACGGCGATCCCGGTAGTAAGAAGCGCGAGGCATACACAGAGCCTGGCAAGCAGCGCTGGTGCCGACATTGTTCGCTAGTTCGGTGACCGCGGCCATCAGGATTTCTCCTCCGGGTCGGGGTCCGGCTCCGGAATCGGATGACCTAACAGCGCCGCTACTTTTTTTTGGACGTCGATGATGATGTGCGCCTTACGCAGATCTTCACTCAAGCGTGCATTCTGACGGCGAAGCTTCTGATTTTCTTCTTCTAGCGGATTGCGCTGGGACTTCGGGCCGCGTTTCCGCGGAGTCAGGGCCTCGAGGATTCCATCGGCCCGCTCTCGCCGCCAATAGGTCAGCAGCGACGAATACAGACCTTCGCGGCGGAGCAGAGCGCCCAGGCCGCCTCGCGTCGCCGCAGCCGCTTCGGCTTCTGCAAGGATGCGTTGTTTATATTCAGCGGTGTAGGTCCGCCGCTTTGGTTTGGCAACTACTTCTGGGTCCGGTCGTACGCGAGTGACCGCATCGGCGCCCGCTTTGGCTGCCGCTGCACTGCGCTGCGGCTCGCTTCGCTCGCCTTCGCTCCGTTCCGCGTCAGCCAAACCTCCAGGAGAAAGAACAACACCAAGAGAATTCATACGTGCCCTTTTCTTTCTCGCCCTGCTCATTAATTAAGGGTACTAAAACTGTCTCAAAGATGTTGGCACGGAGGGGTCTACGCCATTTCTGTTCACAAGAAAGAACAAGAGATGTAAAGGTGAATAAGTCGTCGTCTAGCCAAAAGACGTTTATGGTCTAATGGGGATGTTACACCAACAATGCGTCCAGTTTCGGTCAGGCGCGCACACACTGCTTTCGGACTTGCTGCCGCTAGCCCTGGGGCGTGCGCTCAATTGGTAATGACAATAGCTAAACCACGTCGATAACAATCAGCGTGATGTCGTCCTGCTGGGTAATGGAAGGAGGTTGCCAATGGCGTATCGCCGAGAGCACCTCGTTTGACAACTCAGCGGGCGAGCGCCCTTGATTGGCGCGAACAACTTGTTCAAGCTCGGTGTCACCAAAGGAATTGCCGTTAGCGTTCTGGGGTTCAGTTACGCCATCGGTGTAAAGCAGGAAGCGGTCGCCTGGGCTGATTGGCATCGTACAAACCGGGTAGTAGTCGGGCTCCGTTATCACTCCGAAAAGTAGGCCGTTGCTTTCGATTCGCTCCAGCTTACCTTGTCGCCAGCGCAGAAGCGGCGGATGGCCCGCGGCGGAATACAGCGCCTGGCGATTCTCGATATCAACCCACAAATAGGCCGCAGACACGAACTGACCGCGCAGCTGCCTAGACAGGACGTGGTTCAACCCGCGTAGTACTGCTTGTGGGTCCTGCGCGCAGGGCTCGACCGATTGCATGGCAATCTTGATCATGGATGCGATCAAGGCGGCTGGCACACCATGTCCAGAGACGTCAGCGACCAGGAAGCCAACCCGCTTCTGATCCACCGGAATGAACTCATAGAAATCACCGGCGACAGCCGTCATAGGACGGTAACCGGCACTGATACGAAGGTTGTCGATTTTGGGAACGCAGCTCGGAAGAATTGATGTCTGTATCTCGCGGGCGATAGCGAGTTCCTTTTCAATGTCGAGCAGGCGGCGCTCGTTCGCAAAAACCATCTGCAGAGCGACATATCCAAAGGAAGACAAAAGAATTGCGAAAGCGAGGTGGTCCAGAATTA
>DASPRM010000071.1 GCA_035624455.1 Terriglobales bacterium | reverse complement strand
TTTCGCAGATGGGTGGCACGTTTCGCTCGAGCCTCATAGGCAATGCTGGATTTCTGAAAGTCGATACCGCGATTTCGCCCCGTCACTTCCTCACCGCCCGGCTGAGCACCTCCCGCTATTACGGAGACAACAACGTCTTTTTTGATCCCGCCAGCCCGATCACCAACTACGCCATCAGCGAGAACGGTCAGGAAGACGTGCGGACCGAGAGTGCCGTGGTCTCGCTCACCAGCGGACTCACCCGCCGCGCTACGAGCCATTTGCGGATGCAGTTTTCGCGAGATTTGCAGTCGTCAGAAGCGAACTCCTCATATCCGTTGACGCAGATTTACAGCATCATCCAGGGTTTTGGCCGATCCAACATCCTCCCGCGTGAAACCCGCGAGCACAAATGGCACATCGCGGAGACGATCACCGTGGAAGGCAACCGCCATTCCTTCAAGTTCGGTGGCGATCTTGTCGCCAGCTACATTTACAATTTCTTTCCCCAGCAATTCGGCGGCGACTACATCTTCGACGACATCAGCGTAGATCCCTGGACTTTTCAGCCGGTGCGCGCCGGAATGCAGATCACTCCGCTGCGTGCCTATGCCCACCAGGTCCCGCGCTATTACTACCAGGACTTTGGCTCAGCCGTCGCTCATCCTGACACTACCGAATACGCCGCGTTCGCCCAGGATTCTGTACGCCTGTTCTCACGTTTCGCGTTAGTTTTCGGAGTTCGCTACGACCTGCAGCGCTTTCGCACCGACGGACTTGTTTCCAATTTATTGTGGCCAGATTCGGGCAGGGTTCCGAACGATACTAACAATATTTCTCCTCGGGTCGGCTTCGCCTACTCTATCGGCGAGCGGCGACCTCTGGTGATTCGCGGCGGGTACGGCCTGTTCTACACGCGCATTCCGTCCATCTACACATCAGCAGTCGAAACGGAGAATGGGATCAACAATACTCACGTCTTCCTGCGAAATACAAATTTCTACGATCGCCTGCTCTTCCCCACTTATCCGAATCCGCTGGTTGCGTGTCCAAGTCATGCGACTGCCTGCGCTGCGCCTGCCGGGGTAGCGGGATCGCTCACTAGCGACGTTTCCGCCTTTGCGCACGACTTTCAGACGCCTTATGTTCATCAGGCGAACCTGGGCCTGGAGCGCGAGATCGTGGAGCGGCTTGCGATAGCAGTGAACTACCTTTACGTCCGCGGCGAGCATCTCATTCGCGCTCGCGATGCGAATCTGACGGCACCGGTCGAGTTCACTTACCCAGTTTTCGATCAGACTGGCCAGAACTTTCTGGGAACCTACTATACGGTCGATTCCTTCGCTAACTGGCAGATGACGCCGACCCTGGATTGTCCTTTCCCGCCGTGTGTAGGCGATGTGGTCCGGCCTATTCCGGAATTGGGTAGCATTAACGTTCTTGAGAGCGCAGCCACCAGCGAATATCACGGCCTTACGATTTCGGCACGACGTCGCATGAGTCACGGACTCTATTTCCGCCTGGCATACACCTGGGCGCGAGCCATGGATGATGGACAGGATGCGCTGGTCGCCGGACGTCCCGCGACCGTACAGAATTCGTACGCTCCAAATTCCGAATATGGACCCAGCTCCACCGACCAGCGCCAGCGGCTGGCCGTCTCCTGGATCGCAGAGCCGCATCCCTTCCACCGCGAGCACAATGTCCTGAAGACGATGTGCAATGAATGGAAGCTATCGGGAGTAGCCACTTATGGCAGTGGTCGTCCCTTTGACGCGCGCATATTGGGAGATGCCAATCGCGATGGCAATTCAGATAACGATCGTCTGCCCGGCTATCGGCGAAATGCTTTTACTGGACCTGACTACTCCACCGTCGATGCGCGTGTTGCGCGTCAATTTCCCATCGGCGACAGGTGGAAGCTGGAGCTGCTGGCGGAATCATTCAATCTTCTAAATCGCGACAACAAACGCGTGGACATCACTGACGACGGCTTCACCAATACCGCTGCGCAATTCGTAACCATCAACAAGACGGTAGCCAATCGCGTGTACCCGGCGTACTACCAGAGCGCGACTTCGTTCCTGAAGCCGAACAATTCTTACGCACCAAGGCAGGTGCAATTTGCCGTGCGAGTGATCTACTAGCCCGCCTAACTAGTTCTCAAAACTTCACGTATCATAATGAGAATGCGTAGCTTTTCCTTGACTTGACTGGGGGAAGCTTGCAATAACTACCAAGTCCAACCCGGGCTGGTTTGGAGGTGTGTTTAGTTTGGCCGAAGTAAGGGTCCAGGAGGGCGAGTCATTAGAGAACGCCCTGCGTCGCTTTAAGCGTAAGGTGCAGCAAGAGGACATTATTAAGGAGGTCAAAAGGCACTCCTTCTACCTTAAGCCGGGCGAGAAGAGACGCGCCAAGGAAGCTTTGGCGCGCAAGCGGAGCCGTAAAAAAGCCCGCAAGGAGCAAGAGACTTAATACAAGCGGGGCCGCTGCCCCTCCCCCATGCGGCCCCTTCCTTTTTGCCCGCCATTTCATACTGGATTTATTCGGCGGGGAAGTGGTGCTGGATCGCACGCGATTGGTGTTGTCCTGCAACTTTTCTGATTTGAAGTTCCGAATTTCATCGTTGTAGCGGCTTCATGGTTAGCGTTCACTCTGGCGGGACGCTGAGAAGGGAACCTGAAACCTTGGCGGTTCGTTGGGCACTGGGCACTCGGTCTGGCTCGGCTCCTTCGACCCGCAGGGGGCGGGGTTGAAGGGAGCTTTTTCCAATGGAATTTCAGGACAAGATCCTCAAGTGTATCGATTGCGGTGCTGACTTCGTCTTCACGGCTGGGGAACAACTTTTCTTTCACGATAAGCAGTTCAAGAACGAGCCGAAGCGGTGCAAACCCTGTAAAGCAAAACGGGCAACGGCGCTCGGCATCGCCACCCCAGGTGCTTACCCAAAGGTGGAAACCCGAACAACCTGTTCGCACTGTGGCAAGGAAACCACCGTTCCATTTAAACCGACGCAGGGTCGTCCCGTGTTTTGCCGGGAGTGTTTCCAGCAAAAACGGACTGCGGCCGCCACCGCCTGATCCCTGACAGATCTTCGATTTTGGTGCAGGGTTACCGCTCGCTTTGCTCAGGCAGAGGCGAGGGCGAACCCAGGTGTAAAGGTGAAGGCTCGACTGCAGTCGTGCGCTTCTGGTGCGCTGACTGCGTTGCTATAATCGGCAGGTGTCGAGCTTTTACGTCGAGAACTTTGGATGTCGCGCCACCCAAGCCGATGGCGCGGCCATTGAGCGCCGGCTCATCGAGCATGGCTTGTCTCGCGCCAGCGATGCCGAACAAGCTGTTCTGGTCGTGCTCAACACCTGCACGGTTACAGCGTCTGCCGACCAGGACGTAAGAAATTCGATCCGGCGAATTCATCGCCAGAATCCCCAGTGCCAGATTCTCGTGACCGGCTGCTACGCGCAGCGTGCGCCGGAGGAGATTGCCGCCATTCCGGGCGTCACCTGGGTTGTGGGCAACTCTCACAAGCATCAGCTCGCTGATCTTGTTTGCGGAACAGTAGAGCCGAACTCTTTAGAGCCAAACTCTTTTGTAAGCCTTGCCAGCCTGCGAAGCGGAAGAGTAATCGCAGAGTCTGACGAGTTCGCCAAAGTCACACATGCCGGCCGTCAGCTGCCACAAATCCTGGTTGGCGACATCTTCGCTCATACCCAACTCCTTGCAGCGCCAGTATTCGATGCCGATACGGAATCGGAGCGGACCCGTCCGAACCTGAAAGTGCAGGACGGCTGCAATAACCGCTGCTCGTTCTGCATTATTCCCTCGGTTCGCGGCCGCAGCCGTTCCTTGCGGATTGCTGATGTCGTGGGACAGGTGCAGGGGCTGGTTTCGTCGGGATATCGCGAGGTGGTTCTTTCAGGTATTAATCTCGGGCGCTGGGGACGTGATCTCGATCCGCCCAGCAAATTTGCAAATCTGGTGCGCTCGATCCTGGAGCACACAGATATTGAGAAGCTCCGCATCAGCTCCGTTGAGCCCATGGACTGGACGGACGAACTGATCGCCCTGGTCGCGGGTTGCAGTCGCATCGCCAAACACGCGCATGTTCCGTTGCAGTCGGGGAGCGATCGGGTGCTGCGCATGATGCACCGCAAATACCGCCCCTGGCACTACGCCGAGAAGATACGCAAGATTCGTAGCGTTATGCCGAGTGCAGCCATTGGAGCTGACGTGATGGTCGGCTTCCCGGGGGAAACTGACGTCGACTTCGAACAGACTCGCTCGCTGATCGACGAACTTCCGTTCACCTATCTGCACGTCTTTACGTTTTCTGCGCGGCCGGGTACGCCAGCCGCCGCGATGCCGAGCCAGGTGCGGGCGCCAATTGCGCGCGAGCGGAATCGAATCTTGCGTGAGTTGGCAGCAGAGAAGAGGTCTGCTTTTCAGATTTCCTTCGTTGGAAAGCGCCTTTCTGCCATTACGCTGAAAGTCTCCGCTGCCGAATCCACCAGCGCTCTCACCGACAATTATCTGAAGCTGACGCTCGCCGGACGGCACCAGGCGAACCAGTGGCTGCAGGCGCAGATTGATGGTGTTTCCGGCGATTGCCTGCTGGGGCAGGTTGGGGTATCGAGCCCGATGTTGGCCACTTCTTGCTAGGTACCTGAGGAAATCTATTGTTTTCTTTGGGGTACAGATAACGCGGACGCAAGATCGAGGAAACATTAGGGTTAAATCTGAAAATATTGAAAACACTTGGTACGGCTCTGCCTCTGACCCCACCCTTACGCCCAAAAGGACGGGTGGCCCACCCATTGCTTGCGCCACCAAAACTGTGGGTGCCCCATCCTGAGCGCAGCGAAGGGTGGGATAGAATCGCCGTTCCATGCCGCGAGATTTGACGCGGTATCAGCAGACCCGGCAGTCACATTTTCTCACTTTCAGTTGCTATCATCGCCTGCCTCTGCTGGGCAGCGCGCGGACACGAGAGATTTTCCTGCGCGCCCTGGAGCAAATCAGAAAGCGATTCGATCTGGTGGTCATCGGCTATGTAGTCATGCCAGAGCACGTGCATCTGCTGGTCAGCGAACCGCGGCAGGCTTCGCTGGCAACGGCGGTGCAGGTGCTGAAACAGGAGAGCTCACGCAGGCTGCGGGGGCGCGGGCGTGGCACCGATCCGCGGCAGCAGGAACTGTTTGTCCGCGAGGAATGGGCGCCTCACTTCTGGCAGCGACGCTACTATGATTTCAACGTGCGCACGGCCAAGAAGCAGACGGAAAAGCTGCAGTACATGCATCGGAATCCGCTGAAGCGCGGCTTGGTGGTTAAGCCGGAAGATTGGCGCTGGAGCAGCTATCGTGGGTATGCTTTCGGGGAACCGGGATTAGTGGCGCTGAACACTTGGCCCAAGATTGCGTTGGCGGTGCGGAGATGATTGCCGCCCACCCTTCGCTGCGCTCAGGATGGGGCACCCACAGT
>DASPRM010000070.1 GCA_035624455.1 Terriglobales bacterium | reverse complement strand
TACGGTGATGTGAAGTGTCCCACCGCGCAACGAAACGCTGGATGCTGTTGAGCACATCAACCGCTGGGTTCACGGTTTGTGGTTTGAGATTAGTCCAGCGCGCTGCCGATGGCGCGACGTTTTTGCTTTATACAGCCTTTCCCCAGAAACGAATCACGGCAGAAATTGAATTAATTGACAAGTGGGAAGCGGGAAGCGCCGTAGTAAGGCCCCTCACGATCCCGAGCGGTGCCCAATTCCCCTAATCAAACCGCTAGGGATCTCATTCAGCAAAAAATTGTGCACCGTTAGTGAATGATGCGCTGATCCGCTTAATCACAGACGCGGTTCGGTAGCCTCTGGGAGATTTTGATTGCAGCCGCGGCTTTGAGAGTTTTGATGTTGATCTCTGACGCTAACTTCTGCTGATCGCGTGCGAGTGCAGGCGCTAGAGCGAGAGAAGCAACGAAGAAAACGAGTGCCGCCGTGGCGGCGCATTTCAATTAGCGCAGGCAGGCTGAGTTGCTCATGTGATTGGCCGCAGGGTCGCGCGGGCGGTGGATGCGCCGTCAGGGGATGCGCTGGGAGAGATATTGCGAGACGATGCTAAGCGCGGCCTTGACTACGCGTTCGCACGCGCCGGGTCACGGCCATACACATGAGGGACAAAGTCACGCTTTGCTCAATGGTATAGACTTCGCGCAGTAGCGCCGATCAACCGTTCAACGGCCCAAATCTCATCTGCGAGGCGACCCTGAATGTCCTTGAGCCGGGCAGCCATCGCGCGATTACCGCTGTCGGCGAGGAGCGACTTCACGTCTGATACAAGGATGGCAGCTTCACACAGGAACTCGCGCGCCTCTGTCAGCTTCGACGGGGTGGGTATATCCAGATGTAGAGCCTGAGCCATGATGCGTCCTCCGTAATCGTGGGCACCCCTATTGTGCAATGCACAATAATATGTTGCAATGCACAATAATCTTGTCAAGCGCGGTCGGTGAATTGCAGGCATGCGCGACTCTCATGTACCCGGCGCATGCAGTATTTGGCGGGTACAAGGAATCCGGCTTCGGCCGCGAGACCCACAAGATCATTCTCGATCATTATCAGCAGACCAAGAACTTACTGGTCAGCTACAGCCACCGTGGTACGCTGCCATGCAGGCGCACCGCGCAGTATCAACTGGGCTTTCTGCAGCGCCGGCTTCGGATGCCGTCGGACTTTCTCGTCTTCGATTTGCAATTTCGGTTGCGATGCCGGCGCGGCTTCCGCATCACGATTTTCGTCGAGCGCGCGGCGATAATCGGAAGCAGCGGTTGGAGCGGGTGGTTGTGGTGGGGGAGTGAGACGCTGGCGACGGTGAATCTCGACTTAACTGAAGAACCCTCAGCTACAAGCTGAGGGGTTCGGTTTGCTTCGCAAACCTGTTCGGCTAACGCCGACTAAAGCATCATATCGCCTCAAGGCGAGGGGTTTCCTCCCATTAGAGAGACACTAAAAAGTTCCACGCACGCTTCCCGTGTGTCGTGCGAGATTGCGCGCGCTCGACAGCCGCCCTGATGCAGGCCATTCCCCTTTGCTTGAGCGCAGGGGAATCGGGTGAACGCCGCGAACTCAACCGGCGGCGAGGCTTAGGAGATACTCATCGTCCCAGGCAGCGGCTTTCCGCTTTGCCCGGATGGACAATTTGCCGGGGGACCGGCGGGCGAGATTATGCGCCATATGCTTAAGTGTTACGAAGTTTGCTGCGGCGTTGCCCTCGCGGACCCGGCAGTCATCGTCGCGGAAGACCATGTCCATCACCCAATGCAAACTGTTCTCAACGGCCCAGTGGCCGCGGACGGCGATGGCGATCCGCTCTGCCGTATCCGTGAGTGAGGTGATGTAGAATCTGGTTTCCGTCTCGATTTTGTTTCCAGTTTCGCGCGTGCTTTCCACCATAATGATGGCATTCAGCCCCACCCAATCGTGCCGCTCCTGAAGCCAGGAGATATCGTGCAGCACCGTATATTTGCGCGTCTCGATACGGCCATGATCGCCGTCCACGGTCTCGTGCTGGCTGACAGCTGTATCCTTGAACCCGTTAGCTTTCTGTTCCGCCGCAAATAACTCAACGTCCTCGCGCAGAGCGCCTTGATTGCCCTTCAGCGCCAGAACGTAATCCGCATTTTTAGTCACGATCTGCTTGGCGATTTCTTTTTGGCAGCCCATGGCGTCGATGGTCACAATGGCTCCTTCAAGGCTCAACATGTTCAAGAGCTTAGGGATAGCCACAATCTCATTCGACTTCTCATCCACCTTTGTTTGCCCCAGCACCAGGCGCTGCCGGGCGGCGAAAGCAGACACCACGTGGATCGCATCGTTGGCGCCTTTCTTCTTATAGGAACGCCTGGAAGTTTTGCCATCGATTGCGATGAGTTCTGCCGGAATCTTGGTTATCGCCGAGACCCAGGAAACAAAGCAGCGCTGGAATGTCTCCGCATCAAGCACCGCGAATATTTCGCCAAGGCGGTCATGCGGAGGAGTTCCGCTCGGATAAGGTAGGAAGCGGCGGAGCAAATGGAGCTTCTTCTCCCCAAAAAGCGCGATGTCCGTGAAGGTCTCGGCCCCGGCCAGTACCGCCAGCAGGCACAGAAGCAGCACCTCGTTGAGCGCGTAGACGACCTTTCCCGGCTGCCTGGGGTCTTCCAGACCTGTAAAATGCTCAAGGAAAACAATACCCTCGCTCAACGCTCCGCTGTCCATCCCGGCCTCCATTCCCCTTGCGAATCAGAGGCCTAAAACAGATTCAGCATCCGCTTCTCATGTCACGCTCTTTTTCACCCGATTGCCCTGCGAATGATACCGACTCCGATTGACTGATTCCTGTGGAAGAAGGGATTCCCGGCGTGGCGCCATCCATGGCAGACACTACCGGTGCGGCGCTATAAGTGACCGTTTCCGACGCCGAAGTCTCCTTCGGTCCATTTGCGGTCTTAGCTGGGGAGACCGATTACTCGGCGTCAGCGAACGCAGCGAGCAGGGTTGATCCGACCTCCAAGTCGGTTGGAACACTGGTTCGCGCCCTTTCGCTCGGAAGCTCTTCGAATCCGCCTCTCGGGCCAAGGTTTCTAAGGGGTTGGAATAACACTCGATTTGCCTCGAACCGGATCGCGACACACTTAGCCGACTTGGCAAATGAACTCCACGACTTGACGCCCGCCGCCTTCAGCATGGGGGCAAGCAGCGCCTTCCATTGATCCTGCTTCGGATGCGGTACACCGTGTTGCGATTTCTCCAACGTCGCCAGCACACCTTTCCCTAGCTTGCCAATGTTCTCAACCTCGATGCACAAGAACGGTTCTACGGCTACGCCGACGCCGGCCGTCGTCACCGACACAGGACAGAGAATGACCTTATCTTTTCGCAGATACGCACATGCCTGCTTCAACGTCATCCCCGCGTCATTCCTTCTCCCGGCCGATGAGAGCAAGTGCTGCATCGAAGGTGGGCGCGATCAACCTTACGCTTTCGGCAAGGTCAATGTTCGTCATATCGAAAAAGATCAGGGGATGAGGCTCGGCGGTTCTGAGGTCGAACGCGACAGCTTCCCCTCCACCATTGCCTCCGATCACAAACAATCCTGAAAAAAATTCGTTAAACGCGCCTTATCGAGCAATTTCGGCGGCTTCTTCTGCCGGATAGAGAAC
>DASPRM010000069.1 GCA_035624455.1 Terriglobales bacterium | reverse complement strand
CCGCGCCGATAGCGTCGCCCCGTCACCCGCGCCAAGCGCGTGCATGCGGTTGCCGATTCCGTAATCGCTTCCGGCCACGCTCCTGGCTCCCGCTCCCACCAGCACCGATACCTACCCCCTACCGCCCAAAGCCCGCGCCGTACCCCTTCCGTCCGCGACGCCGTAATAGCTTCCATTTCAGGCTCGGGAACCCACGTCGATCACGTAAGGGGGTGTATCACTTTTCCCCTTCATATAAGAAGACCCCCCATCTGTTTGACTGCCCTCGCAACTGGTCCGTAAACTGGTCCGCCCAGGTCTCGAAAAGCGCGAGGCCTGGGGCACCCCCTCAGGATGAGAGCGCACGTTCTAGTTGTTACATCCTGGAAGCGTTTTTGCGGGACATAGCTCCACCACCAGACCGTCGCTCCAGCCATATTTTTCGCGGAACAGTTGCTGAACGTCGCGATTCAGAGCGGCATCGGCGCTGGCATCGACAACGCGGGCCCGACCCTCGAAGGCTGCACCTTTCACCGAGAAGTGGACGCGGGGATCCGCACGCAGGTTTTGTACCCAGTGGGCTGTGTAGTATTCAGCGATCACGTAATAGCAGCCATCGCGCTGTGCGAACCACAGCTCCACCTCACGTGGCTGGCCGCTGCGGCGACCGGTGGTGATCAGCCGCAGGAATTCCAGTGGGTTCTGCCTCAAAGTTTCCCCGGCGGCTAGGCTTTCAGTTTGAGTTTGGACTTGTTGTCCTCTAAGAAAGCTTTCAACTCATCGGCTTGTCCTAAGAGCCGTATCCACTGTTCGTAGTAGAGCGTCACCGGGAATCGGCCCAGACCATAAACGCTCACCGCGCCCTTCTCGCTGATGCGGAATTCAAGCGAACCTCCGCGGCGTCCTTCAACTTGCTTTTCCAGTTGGGCCAATTTTGCTTTCAGTTCTTCATAGCTGGGCTCAGTCATGGCTCCTCGCAGGTCCTCTGAATGTAATCGATTCCTAGGTCTCTGGGCTAGATAGATGTAAATGCGCGTTTGGCCTGGCTTCCTTTTTGGTCGGGCATCGATTGACGCCTTTACAATGCTGGAGTGGATATTCGCATCCGCGAGTCGCGCCCGGAAGATTTCGAGGCCTTGTGGCGTCTGGATCAGGAGTGCTTTGTACGTGGTATTTCCTATTCCAAGAAAGAACTGGGCTGGTATATGAAGATGAAAGGTGCATTCACGCTGGTGGCGGAACCCGAGATCGCGAAAGAGAAACCATCCGGGGAGGGGCAGGAAGGAAGGAGGGCGGCCGCGGAAGTGGCGGGCTTCATCGTTGCTCAGGATCTGGGAAAAGGCATGGGGCACGTCGTCACCATCGACGTGCAGCCGCAACTGCGGCGCACTGGAGTGGGGCTGAAACTGATGCAAGCCGCCGAGCAGCGCCTGCAAGGGGAAGGCTGCCACACCATTTATCTGGAAACCGCGGTGGACAATGACAACGCGATCCGGTTTTACAAGCGTCTCAGCTATTTCGTTTTGAAAGTCATTCCCCGCTATTACCTGAACCGGATTGATGCTTTGCTGTTGGCCAAGCGGCTGGAATAAATGTGCGAATTGGAAATCAAACCTGCATGTCGGCTCGACCGGGGCACGTTTCCAAGATGCTAGAATCCGCTGTTTTCGTGTGACCCTATGCTTTTGCTTGCTGCCATCTTTGCCGCCGGACTGCTGCATGGGATTGGACCGGACCATTTGGCGGCGATCTCGACCTTCGGATTCGCCGTAGGCCACAACTTTCGCCGCGTGGTTTTCTTTGCCATGCGTTTTGCCGGTGGCCATGCGTTAGTTCTTGGAGCAGCCGGCGTGCTCGGGCACTTCGGGCGCATGTTGTTATCGCCGTCATGGGAGCGGCGCTTCGATCTTGCTGGAGGCGGGCTTCTGGTCTTCACCGGAGTCCTCGCGCTGTGGGCGTTGATCACGGGAAGGGTGAAAATTCACGAGCACGGCCACACACACGGCGCCGCCCATCACGGCCACTATCATCTGCATCTGGGAGTTGGTCATGCGCACGCACCGGCTCAAGAAAACAGGCGCCCAGAGCAGCATCAGCATCTGCACGGCGGCCTGGCCGCGACTTTAGGTATTCTCTTTGCCCTGGGAGGAACCCGCAGCTTGATCGCGGTGGTGCCGATTGCGATCTCCCAGACCCTGGCAATCACCATTCTGCGAGTGAGCGTGTTTGTGCTGGGCATCATTGTTTCCATGGTCGGCTATGCATTCCTGACCCAGCGGGCATTTTCCCGCCTCACGGCCAAAGCCCAGTCGGTTGGGCGAGCGCCGAGATTCCTGCTGGCTTCCTCTTACCTGCTCGCACTCTTCTGTATCGTTGCGGGACTGATGACCATCCGTGAGCGGCTGCTGGTCTGATGATGGCCGCTGGAAGCCGTCACCAGTCTGCTGTTCGCAGAATCAGTCCTCGCCCAGGCACCGCCGAGTTGCGCGTAGCGATCGATACAGGGGGAACTTTCACAGACTGCATCTGGGTGGAAGATGGCCGGGTACGGATGCTGAAAGTATTTTCCACTCCCGCCGATCCGTCGGAAGCCATTGCCAGTGCCCTCACGAAAATCATAAGCCGCAGCGCTCCGGTTTTGCTGCACGGAACTACCGTCGGCACCAATACCGTGCTGCAGCGCAAGGGAGCCCGCGTTGCCCTGGTCACGACGGCGGGGTTCGAAGATGTGATCGAGATCGGACGGCAGGCCCGCCCCCGCCTTTATGACTTCTTCTTCGATCGCGTGCCGCCATTGATTCAAAGAGAGCTGCGCTTCGGCGTCGAGGAACGAACCAGCCCGGAAGGCAAGATCGTGAAGGCTCCGGATCAGCAGGAACTGGAGCAGCTGGTGGATTCAGTTGAGGCAAAAAAGCCGGAAGCGATTGCTATATCCCTGCTGTTTTCGTTTGCAAATACGCAGAACGAGTGTGCTGTGGCGGAAGCGCTGAGGTGCCTGGGGCTGCCGATTTCTGTGTCACACATCATCCTGCCGGAGTTCAGAGAATACGAGCGCACCAGTACGGTGGTGATGAATGCGTATCTCCAGCCAGTGATGGAGGGATATCTGCGGCGTTTGTCGGAGCGGGTGGCCCTTGGAATAGGGCAAGAATCGCGGGACCGGCAAGCAACCAATCCTTCGGTCTTTGTGATGCAGTCCAGTGGAGGAATTACTTCGCTGGAGTCGGCGGCGCGTGAGCCGGTGCGCACGGTGCTGTCCGGCCCGGCGGGGGGAGTCGTGGGTGCTTCCACCATGGGCCGCCGCAGCGGCTTCCACAAGATCATTTCGTTCGATATGGGCGGTACTTCGACGGATGTAGCGCTGGTAGATGGGGAAGTGCGTGCCAGCAATGAAGGGGAAATTGCCGGCCTGCCGGTGCGGGTGCCGATGCTCGACATTCATACGGTGGGAGCGGGAGGCGGATCCATCGCTCGGTTCGATCTGGGCGGGGCCTTACGAGTGGGACCAGAATCGGCGGGCGCCGATCCGGGCCCTATCTGCTATGGCAAGGGTCAGGAGCCGACAGTCAGCGATGCTAACCTGCTGCTGGGACGCATGCGCGCAGATCGTTTCCTGGGGGGAGAATTCCGCCTTGAGCTGGAAAGCACCCATCAAAAAGTGAAGCATTGGCTGCACGAGAGACAACAGCAGTTAAGTGTGGAAGAGTTCGCTGCCGGCGTCATTCGGGTGGTCAACGCGACCATGGAGAAGGCTATTCGCGTGGTCTCGGTCGAGCGCGGCCACGACCCGCGGGATTTTGCGCTGGTGGCGTTCGGCGGAGCAGGCGGACTGCACGCCTGCGAACTGGCAGCCGCACTGAACATTCCGCACGTGGTCATTCCCGCCTGGCCAGGAGCCACATCCGCTTATGGGATTCTGGTAAGCGACATCGTGAAAGATTACTCACGGACATTGTTGCAACGCGTAAGAATGGCGCCCGCCTCAGGAAAGCAGCGACAACTGCTCGGCCGCGGGGAGTTCTCCCACTTCCGTGGAGAACTCGAAAGGCTGCGCCGCATGGCTACGGCAGATTTCAAACGCGAAGGTTGGCCCGGGAAGATTGAATTTCTGGCCACTGCCGATCTGCGTTACCACGGCCAGGGTTTCGAGCTGAATGTACCCTTCGGGCAGGAATTGTGTGAGAGCTTCCATCAGGAGCACCAGCGTCATTACGGATACAGCAGTCGCGATCGGGATCTGGAGATCGTTACTCTGCGCTTGCGCGCGCGGATACGCGGTCAGCAGCCTCCCCGACAGAGAATGGCGTCCCGAGTAGCAGCAGAAAAGCAGCACGCGTTGGTGTACTTTGGCGGCCGGGCTGTGCGCACGGCAGTCCACGACCGCGAAGGGCTGGGGACAGGACGGAAGTATGCTGGTCCAGCGGTAATCACAGAGTACAGTGCAACCACGGTTGTGCCGCCAGGAATGGGTTTCCGAGTTGATGTGGCCGGCAACATTGTTATTGGTACGGGTGGAAAGTGAGGACGACTGCCGCGATGAAGGTTGCGATCCAGGGGGAGCTGGGCTCGTTCAGCGACGAAGCCGCACAAACCTTTCTGCCGGGTTGCAAGGTCGTGCCCTGCGCGGTTTCGGCCGAGGTATTCGACAAGCTGGATTCGGCGGCAGCAGCGGCAGCCCTGATTCCGATCGAGAACTCCCTGGCAGGTTCAGTCGCCGAACACTATGACCTGCTGCTGGTCCGCGAGGTTTTCATTCAGCGGGAATTCCGACTGCGCATCCGGCATAACTTGATGGCGGCGCGTGGGGCGCGCCTGGCGGACATCAAGGACGTTTTATCTCATCCGGTGGCGCTGGCGCAGTGCCGTGACTTCTTCCGTAAGCATCCCAGGCTTCGAGCGGTGCCGTTTTACGATACCGCGGGCAGTGTAAAACACATCATGGAGGGGAAGCTTCGAGATGCCGCAGCCATCGCGGGAAAACAGGCGGCACATGTCTATGGCGCCAGCATCCTGGTGAAAGGACTGGAGGATGACAAGCAGAACT
This sequence comes from Terriglobales bacterium, assembly GCA_035624455.1. Taxonomy (NCBI): domain Bacteria; kingdom Pseudomonadati; phylum Acidobacteriota; class Terriglobia; order Terriglobales; species Terriglobales bacterium. The sequence goes on along the minus strand of DASPRM010000069.1, from coordinate 27,629 downwards.
TCACACGCTTTTTCCTGGTGCGGAAGCAAAAACGTGCGCTGCCGAGGGCAAACAAAACGTCGGTGGCATTCTCATTGCGCAATGTGCCAGGGGCTCTGTTCAAGGCGCTCAGTGTGTTCTCATTGCGCGACATCAATCTGACAAAGATTGAATCCCGGCCTCTGCGAGGACGCCCTTGGGAATACGTGTTCTATGTAGACTTTTTGCGTGGCGACGATGAGCCTGCCCGTAACGCACTGCACCATCTGGCCGAGATTTCGGATTTCGTGAAGGTGCTGGGGATTTACCCCGCAGCATAAATCCAGGCAACCACTTCCCGCGGCGAGGAATTCAGGAGAGTTGAACAATAGTCAGGGGAGGGTGGTTTTGAGAGGATGGTACGTTACGACCTGGCGCAGTTCACACTGGAAGTGTGATCCGGGGCTGTCGGCATTGCGGTGAACGAAAAAAGCCGCCAAAGAACTGGCGGCTTTTCTCGACCTCCCGCAGAAACAGTGAACTGGTGAACTGTCGAGCAATCTGGAAGCCGGCATCCAGACTGCTTAGCTTTACAAGTCCCTCGGGCAAGTGCAGGTGCCCTTACCACTACCCAGGAACTGGACAAAGGAGCACGCCTGACCCAGGAAGGAGAGTTCGTCCTGCTGCAGATCGGCAGTCGCAAATTCTTCTTCCGTGGTTACCAGAACGCTGCCCCCGGGGTTTTGCAGGTGAGTCGCGAACGCCCGCAAATCCGGCGTTGGCACGGGGCTGGTGGCGTCGCAATTCGCCTGGTTATCGGAAACGATCTTAATCACCCCGTCAGTAGGCGGCGGGAAACCGGTAAGCGGGTTGGACGTGAGGTTATTGTTTACCGAGAGAATGAGCAGGCCGTTTGCTGTAATCGGGCAGGAGCAGCATTCGGTCATCTCCTGATTGGAATCGAACACGTAAATGTCCGCACAAACCGTGCCGTGGTGGGCACCCAGCGGCGTTCCTTGCTCACCGGGGTTGATGATGCGGACAGTCTGATCGGGAATCACCACGGCTGCCGTGATGATTTTTGCGTTCTCCCGGTTGGAGTAGTAAGTGAGTTGATACACGTCACTGATGCCCTGCGCGAAGATCAAACACGAGCTGGCAAGAACTATCAGCAACAAGACGGAGGCGTACAACGCTTTTCGCATTCGGGGAACCTCCTGATTGCTTTCCGGCCATGCTTAAGGAAAGCTAATTGGGCGGGAGGCTATACCCGGATTTTCTGCGGAGCTAGTCTGCGAAGGAGTTAGGCAGAATGCGCTAGCCCGCCTAAGCTAGCCACAATGAATTAGCCCCACCGGCTAATCAGGACGCTCTGCTGGGACCATGGCAGTCAATCGGGATAGATGAATGCAATTGGGAGCAGCCCAGGATTGAACTTCGCTGTTATGCTGCCGCCTCTAGGGAGGTCGTCATCTCAATGGGCCTGTTTTCTTTCCGGGTGCAATTACGGAATGAGTTTCACTTTTGGTTGGGACAGGCACATTGCGGAGGGGCACACCCCGATTTACAATCCCTCGGCCACGAAGAGAAGTGGGGAGATTGCGGAGTGCATCTTTTGTGCCGTGAGGGTCATCAAAAGTTGAGTATAGTTCACTCAAGGGAGCTTTATGGCCAATCCATCGCGCAACTTAGAGCGCAAAGAACCAGCTCCTAAAGAACCGGAAGGGCAGGCGCATCGAAGCCTGCCGGTGCTGCCGGTCAGGGACACGGTATTGTTCCCGCACGCGGTTTTGCCACTCACCGTGGGGCGTGAGAGCTCGGTTCAACTGATTAATTCTCTGGGAGAAGACAAGACCATCATCGTCGTGGCGCAGAGGGAGGCGCGGGTGGATAGCCCGCAGCCAGTGGACCTCTACACCATCGGAACGCTTGCAATCGTTCATAAGGTCGTAAAGATGCCGAATCAGAGCCTTTTCGTTTTTGCGGAAGGTCTGGAGCGGGTTCACATCACCGAATACACGCAGTTGGCACCCTTCATGACGGCGGTGACCAGTGCGATTGGGGAGATCGCTCCCTCCAAGAGCGCCGAGCTGGAGGCGCTGCAGCGTAACGTGCTAACCCTGTTCCAGCAGATTGTCGCCGGCTCCCCGACCCTGTCAGATGAGCTGGCCACGGTGGCGATGAATATAGAAGAGCCGGGGCGGCTGGTGGATTTCATCGCATCCTCACTGCCAACGCTTTCCAGCCGTGACAAACAGGAGGTTCTGGAGACTGCGGACGTTCGTGCCCGGCTGGACAAGATTAATCAGCACCTGGTGAAAGAGCTGGAGGTTCAGCAACTGCGCAACAAGATCCAGTCTGAAGTTCAGGATCGGGTGCAACAGACGCAGCGTGAGTTTTATCTGCGCGAACAGATGAAAGCCATCCAGAAGGAACTGGGTGAGGTTGACGAGACTACCAAGGACACCGAGGAGCTGCGGCAAAAGATCGAGCAAGCGGGCATGCCGGAAGAGGTCAAGAAAGAGGCTATGAAAGAGCTTGGCCGGCTGGCTCGCATGTCCCCTATGGCAGCCGACTACGGGCTTACCCGCAATTACATTGAATGGCTGGCGGTCTTGCCCTGGAGCAAGTCTTCAGGCGTAGAAGTGGATATTCTCAAGGCGAAGACCATCCTGGATGAAGACCACTATGACCTGCAGAAGGTGAAGGATCGCATCCTTGATTACTTGTCGGTCCGCCGCAACAAACCGGCGATGAAGGGTCCAATCCTGTGCTTCGTGGGGCCTCCTGGGGTAGGTAAGACTTCTCTGGGTAAGTCCATCGCGCGTTCCCTGGGACGCAAGTTTGTGCGCATCTCGCTGGGCGGCGTACACGACGAAGCGGAAATCCGCGGGCATCGCCGCACCTATATTGGAGCGCTACCAGGACAAATCATTCAGGGCATCCGGCGGGCGGAAACCAACGATCCGGTGTTCATGCTGGACGAAATCGACAAGGTGGGACGCGATTTCCGCGGCGATCCTGGTTCCGCGCTGCTGGAAGCGCTCGATCCCGAGCAGAACTCAACCTTCCGGGACAACTACCTGGATGTGCCGTTCGATCTCTCCAAGGTGCTGTTCATTACGACCGCCAACATGCTCGACACGATTTCCGAGCCGCTGCGCGATCGTATGGAGATCATCGAGCTGCAGGGCTACACGGAGGACGAGAAGGTTCACATCGCGAACCGCTATCTGATCCCGCGGCAGATCGACGAAAACGGGCTGGAAAAGGACCAGATCGAGTTTCCCGAGGAGTCGATCCGCTTCATTATCCGGCACTACACGCGGGAAGCGGGTGTGCGCAATCTGGAACGGCTGATTGGAACGATCTGCCGCAAGCGGGTGCGGCGTCAGGCTGAAGGCCGGCACGAAAAGCTGGTAGTCACGCCCGACATCATCCAGACTCGCGAATTTCTGGGTGGAATCAAGATCCGCGTGGACACTGAAATTGCCGAGCGCACCAAGCGCCCCGGCGTGGTGGTGGGACTTGCCTGGACGCCCTCGGGCGGAGACATCCTTTTTGTCGAAGCCACTGCGATGAAAGGCAAGGGCGGACTGAGCATTACAGGTCAGATTCAGGATGTGATGCGCGAGTCCATGCAGGCAGCGCTAAGCTGGGTGCGTTCCAACGCCGGCAAGCTGGGGATCGATGAGGAATTCTTCGCTAATCACGATATCCATATCCATGTTCCTGCGGGTGCGATTCCCAAAGATGGTCCGTCGGCTGGGGTGACGATCGTGACGGCTCTGGTTTCGCTCTTGACCGGCAGGCAGACTCGGCCGTTGACCGCCATGACGGGAGAAATCACCCTCAGCGGGAATGTGCTTCCGATCGGCGGAGTGAAGGAGAAGTTCCTGGCGGCAAAGCGTGCCGGCGTGCACGACATCATCTTCCCGGCAGAAAACAAGATGAACGTGGAAGAGGATTTGTCGCCAGAGCAACTGGAAGGCGTTAACGTGCACTACGTCTCGACGATCGATGAGGTGCTGAACCTGGCACTGCCGTCATCGCCAGACGAAGTCCGCAAGGACGCCGAAGAGCGCGAGCAGGTGCTGAGCGGCGCGGGAGTGCCGGCAGCGTAAGCAAAGCGACTGAGGAGCTAGTTCCGAGGCCAAAGAACCTGGCCCACTCAAGCCGGAAGAGGGCTGGAGTGGGCCATCCAAGTCACAAAACCGCCGCATTTTCCAAGGGATCTTTTCGGCTGATCGACTCCTGGAGAATTTTACTCAACCTTCATATTGGCCTTGGAGATGATTTCTTTCTGCTTGTCGGTCCAACTTCCGGACATGTCGCCGTGTTGGATCAGCAGTTCTTTGTTTACGTACATCTCCCGGGTGGTGTGGAAGAACTTGAAGTTGGCCTGACGACCGGAGTGGTCAAACTCCCGCTTCAAATCCTTATCGTGATACTTGAGGACCAGGTTGTCGGCGTAATGAATCTCATTGCCCCACTGGTCCATTGCCGGCAATGTGTGCACGGGGTTGCCCTGCGCATCGCGCTTGAGGAACGCCTTTTCCTGCAGGATCCCAGGAATGGTCAGGGTGTAGGTCTGTTTGTCGGTGGATTCGGTGAAGCGCAGAGGCACTACCTTGACACTTTTCACGGCGTTGCTTGAGCCGCCCCAGTTGGAGAACATGTAGCCGAACATGTCCATGAAGGCCTTGCGTTGTTGTGGTGTGGTCTTGTTGTCGAAATAAACGTTCGCGTACGCCCGCTCTGGCGAGCTATCGATCAGGTCGCCGATGATGATCACCTTTAGGCCATCCAGTTTCTGATTGCCCCAGTGTCCCTTCTGGATGTAGGCGAAGTCGGCGGCATCACAGGAATGTTCCTTGGTGTCGGGATGACCATTGGACCGGCAGGGACAGGCATACTTGGTGCAGGCGCACTCGGTCCAGCCGATACCCTGGACGTCGAAATCCGGCGGCTCCGGCGTCTCGGCCTTGGCAGATTGAGTTTGCTGGTGTGCATGGGAAGCGGCGTTTTGAGCCGCAGTCGCCAGTGCAAGGAAGAAGCAGGAGCTGGCCAGGCAAATCAAGGCCAGCAGTCTGGAAGCCTTCATCTCTCCTCACTCCCTTTCAAAAACAATGCGGAAGAAGCTTAGGAAAGCCGGCCACCATAGTCAACGGTTCTTCGTGGCTGGTTCATGCTGCGATTTCGCGCTCTGCGAGCGGGTTTTCAGCTATTTACCTTTTTGCAAGTAGCCTGTTATCATCTAGTTATGAATAATTTTGAATATTCTGTTACTACCAAGGCCAAGCCTCGGGCGGCCTGGGATATCTTTTCGAACTGGCGGAGGTGGCACACCTTCGCGAACATTTATGGCAGTCTGCGTTGGTGGAGGGGGGAGCCCTGGCAAGTGGGAAGCCGCATGCAGATCGAGATCCTTCAACCTGTAGTGGCGATGGTGGACCACGTCATCACCAGCTGTGAACCTGGACGGAAAGTTTCCTGGCTGGACCACGCGCTTGGCGTGACCCTGGAGCAATGGGTCCTCTTCCACGAACTTCCCAAAGGCAAGGGCACCGAGATCGAGACGCGGGGTGAGTTCGTCGGTCCTGCCCTCGACATTGCCGGACGCACAGTTGGTCAAGTTCTCACAGAATTCACCCACACGTGGTACGGAAACTTCCGCGCCGTATGCGATCAACTGGCGGTGGAGTAGTGTCCTGGTTTGAATCTCCTTACATGAAGAAAAAACGGCGGGGGCTGTAGCTGCTCAGTGTAGCGGCGGGGATTCCCTGGGTTGATTGTCGTGGCGGGCACCTGATAGGAAGTACGAAGTGAGATCGGGTGAAGTGCGAATTGTCTGGTCGCTATTTCACCCGATCAAACGTCTAACTTACCTGATGGGATGAGGCGTGAAGCGACCGGAGCATTGCCCGACGCATCATTTCTGCTTTACGACTCACATTTCTGACTGAGCGCATGCGGATGTGGCAGAAAATCCGTACTTCTGAACTAAACCGCCATTGCCACGATGAGGCCTATGCAGCGCTTGTGATTGCGGGTGGGTACGAAGAGGCCGGAGATCAGGGACGCTTCAAGGTAAGCGCCGGTACCGTCGTCTTCCACGATCAGTTCGAAGCTCATCTGGATCGGTTTTCCAGTGAGAGTGCAACGGTACTCAATCTTTGGCTGCCTAGCGGCTGTTGCTATACGGCTGGGATTGCAAGCGTGACCGACCCTGACCGTGTGGTGGGGATGGCGGAGCGGTGCTGCCGAACTGCATTGAACCTTCTTCTTTCCAGCGCGAGCAGGTTGGCGCCGGAGATTCGTGATTGGCCGGATGAGCTGGCTGCGACGCTGATCCAGAGTCCATCGATCAAACTGTCGCAATGGGCCGAAGAGAAGGGGCTGTCGGCATGGAAGGTGTCGCGGGGATTCGCCCAGGTTTTTGGTATTTCACCAGAGGGTTTCCGTGCGCGCACCCGCGCCCGGCGCGCTCTGAAATTGATCCAAAATAGCAACCAGCCCTTGGCAAGCGTTGCGGCGGAGCTCGATTTTGCAGACCAGTCTCACATGGCCAGGAGTGTGAAACAACTCACCGGCGCCGCACCGCAGACCTGGCGATCTGCTGCAAATAGATTCAAGACAGGGAGGCAATTGGAGATGTAGAAGCAGAGAATGCGGTGTATCTCTTATGTGCTCTGTCTTCTTTGCTTCACGGTGGGCGTCGTCCATCCTGCTCGGCTGGATGCGCAAGCGGTTCCACGACATACCACTACCGACTGGCAAGTCAAACCATCTTTCAAATACGACGCGCTTTGTCTGCTGAACGTCTTAAGCGGGGATCCTTTCTACCTGCATTACTATCAGGGGGAGTACGACCACTTCCATCCTCTCTTTACACCCGCCGAGCAGGCCGCGTTCGTAGAGTTGAAACATATTCTCAAAGATGAAGGGCACGGAATCGTTTCGGCGACGTTGAGTCTCTACTATTCCGCGGTTGACGACGAGACATTGCCGGAGATGATACGGACAGCCCACGACAGTTCGGGGATGAAAGCGGCCCTTCAAAAGACGCCATATTGGAGCGCGGATGGCTGGAAGAATTACGAGACTGCGCGACCGCCACTAGAGGTGGCCCTCAAGGCCCTGCAGCGTGTCGGGTTTGCCGCCTATTGGGAGGCCAATGCCAAGCCGGGGATCGAGAAACGAATTGCGGAAATTAAACCCGACCTGCCGAAGTACAACATCGTTCCCGTCATCGAGGGCTATCTTGGATTCTCCCTGCCATCCAACACAATTACGGTTTACCTGCTGACCTATTCCAAGCCGCACGGAATCCGTGTTACAGGGTTGCGATTCCTGACGCATGTGTCTTATCCATTCAACATTGTTCTGCACAATGCGATCCACGAATCCATGCATCCGCCTTACGACGCGCATGATGCTCAGGTCCGACAAGCCATCGACCTGCTTGGGCAGGATCCGTTGGTGATCGACAAGGTCCAGCATCATGACCCTTCCTTCGGATACAACACGACCGACGGCTACATTGAAGAAGACTCGGTACAGGCGCTGGAGCAGATCGTCAGCGAGAAGTTTGGCGTCGGTCGCAATCCTTGCGAATATTGGCGGCAACAGGACGGTGGAATGCACGTCCTTGCGGTTGCGATCTATGCCGGCTTCAAGCAGGCCACGTTTGGAAGTTCGGAGCCGTACTCGAAATGGTTTGTCCATGCGGTAGAGACCGGCCGACTTCGTGGACGCGATCTCAGCGAAACCGTTGAGTCCGTCTTTTCTGGAGAGGCATGCCACCGGCCATGAACTATGTGAAAGGCGAAAGTGAAGAGTGAGAAGGGTGATCGAGTAAAGGCCGATCGGGTGTGAATTTATCCGCGCCCCCAGCCGATAGCGCCTCGTCCCTATGCTCTTCTTTTGAAGGGGCTTGGCACGCTCGCGAAAAAAAGAGTTCTTTTCCACATCGTGGCCCGGCGTGATTCTAGACGCTTCGCTAGAATGGATCACTGCAAGAAGTCCAGCCCAAATTCCATCACGGAGAAAATACGACATGGCAGGAAAAGTAAAGCCGATTCCCGAGCACTTTCACACTGTTACTCCCGGTCTGGTATTCCGCAACGCCGCCAAGGCGATCGATTTTTATAAGCAGGCGTTTGGAGCGCAGGAGTTGATGCGGATGCCTGGACCGGATGGCAAGTCCATCATGCATTGCGAACTCAAGATCGGCGATTCGGTTCTCTTCATCACTGATGAGAACCCCTATTCCAACGTCAAATCTCCAGAGACCGTGGGTACAAGCACGGCTTCGGTTTACCTGTATGTGGAAGATGTGGACAGCGCATTCCAGCGCGCATTGAAAGCCGGCGGCAAGGAAACCATGCCAGTAGCCGACATGTTCTGGGGGGACCGATTCGGCACCTTCGTCGACCCCTTCGGATATCAGTGGGGGTTAGCAACCCACGTGGCTGATCTCACTCCTCAGCAGATCGAGGAAGGGCAGAAGAAATTCATGGCCAGCATGCAGCAACAGCACGCCAAGACTGCCTAAAACCTATCGACCGGCTCTGGTGTAGCCGGCACACTCGACAACAGTCCGGGGAGATCGGAAACGAGCTCCCCGGTTTTGTTAGCCTCTGTTCAACCTATCTCGGTTTTTTCCCGGCAATTTTTTGGGCTTTCGCGCAAACGAGGCTCACGTCGCTGCATCCGAAATTCACGAGGGGCGCGCTCGGATTTCCCATGAGGTTCCATGTCGCCTGCCGATAACCAAGACATCGCCCAAGCCGTGCAAGTGACTTGCTGTGTTGCCGGTGGGGGCCCGGCCGGAATGATGCTGGGATTCCTACTGGCGCGTGCCGGCATCGAGACCCTGGTGCTGGAGAAGCATAAGGATTTCTTGCGGGATTTCCGCGGGGACACGGTTCACCCATCGACTCTGGACGTGATCGCTGAATTGGGACTGTTGGACGATTTTCTCAAGCTGCCTCACCAGGAAGTTCGTGAAATCGGGGGCAAGATCGGGGATGTTTTTGTTCGGGTGGGTGACTTTGCACATACCCCTACTCGCTGCCACTTCATAGCTTTCATGCCGCAGTGGGACTTCCTGAATTTTCTCGCAGAGCATGGCAGGCGCTATCCAGCTTTTCATCTGCGAATGGAAGCGGAGGTCAGCGACCTCATCGAGGAGAACGGGGCAATCGTTGGCGTAAAGGTGAAGACTCCGCAAGGCCCCCTGATGGTGCGAGCCAGCCTGGTGGTGGGAGCGGATGGAAGACACTCCACGGTTCGTGAGCGTGGCAAATTGAGAGTCAAAGACCTGGGCGCGCCGATCGACGTTTTCTGGACGCGCCTGTCCAAGAAGCAAGGCGACCCCATGCAGGTCCTGGGATATTTCAACTTCGGGCGCGTGCTGGTCATGCTCGACCGCGGCGACTACTGGCAATGCGGGTTCGTGATACGCAAGGGCCAGGCCGAGGCGATGCGCGCGCAAGGCTTGCCTGCGTTTCGCGAGGACATTGCGAAACTCGCTCCTTTCATGCGCGACCGAGTGGAAGAGCTGAGAGACTGGAATCAGGTGAGCTTGCTTACGGTGCTGGTGGACCGCCTGGAGCAGTGGTGGCGCCCAGGCCTGCTATGTATCGGTGACTCGGCACACGCCATGTCGCCGGTGGGCGGAGTGGGAATCAATTTGGCGATTCAGGATGCGGTAGCTGCGGCCAACATTCTGGCTCGTCCTTTGCGGGAAGGAACCCTCGCGGTGCGTGACCTTGCCCAGGTGCAGGACCGGCGAATGTTTCCCACGCGGGTGACGCAAGGGATGCAAATTGTGGTGCAGGAACGGGTTCTCAGCCGTGTCCTGGGCGACTCCAAAGCGATCTCTCCGCCGTTGGCAGTGCGGATGTTCAACTGGGTTCCATGGCTGCGGCGAATCCCAGCGCGCGTGATTGGAGTCGGCGTGAGGCCGGAGCATGTCGAGACACCGGAGAATGCATCTCGGGCAGCGCCAAGGATTGAAGAGAGCGATCGGATGCGGGCGTCATAACCCCAGTTCCATCCAGTGTTTTTCAGAGCCTGCGCCTCGACCTCTCACCCTAGGCAAAAGCGACTAGGATGGGGCACCCTCAAGTTTCTGGATTCAGATTAGGATGACGATTGCCGTCAACTGGGATCACTTCTTCGCTTTGATTTCTTCGCGGTGCTTGGCGGCTTCCAGCGGCATTGCCGGTTCCACCATGCGGTTGGGATCGAGAATCTCCTGAATCTCTTTTTCGCTCAGCAGGCCTTTGGAGCGCGCGATCTCGATAATGGAGCGCCCGGTCGCGACCGACTCTTTGGCAATCTCCGCAGCCTTGGCGTAGCCAATGTATGGATTCAAAGCGGTGGCCAGCGACACCGTGGATTGAGTGTAGAACTCGCAGCGCTTTTCGTTGGCGGTGATGCCATCGACGCAACGGGTGGTGAACTGGCGCAGCATGTTGGTCAGGATGGTGATGGAATGCATCACATTGTGCGACATCGTGGGCATCATCACATTCAGCTCGAGCTGCCCAGCCTGCGCCGCCAGCGCGACCGCAGTGTCATTGCCCACAACCTGGAACGAGACCATTGCGGCTAATTCGGGGATCACGGGGTTGATCTTGCCGGGCATGATGGAAGAGCCTGGTTGCAGAGCGGGCAGGTTAATTTCCGCGAAGCCGGTATTCGGGCCAGAGGAGAGCAGGCGAAGATCGTTGGAGATCCGAATAATCTCCAGCGCCAGATTGCGCAGCGCGGCCGAAACCGTGGCCATGGCGAAATTCGATTGCATGGCGTAGCGCATGTCGTCTACCGGCTTCAGTTTCTGCCCCGAGATGTGGGAGAGATGCGCAATCGCTTTCTCACGATAATGGGGATGGGTGTTGATCCCGGTACCCACGGCCGAACCGCCCAGGCCTAGCTCGCGCAAGTACTCAGAAGCGTGCTGGATGCTGTCCGAGGCACGGCGGATCGCTCCCGCATAAGCGGCAAATTCCTGGCCCAGGCGCATCGGAACGGCATCCTGCATGTGGGTGCGGCCGGCCTTGATGATGTGCCAAAACTCTTTGGCTTTGCGATCGAAGGCAGCGGCCAAGTTGTCGAGCACGGGATACAACTTCTCCAGTTCAAGCAAGGCTCCCAATCGCATACCCGTAGGAAAGACGTCATTGGTGGACTGTCCATAGTTGACGTGATCATTGGGGTGGACATTCTTGTACTCGCCCAGCCGGCCGCCGAGGATTTCCTCTGCGCGATTGGCAATCACCTCGTTGGAGTTCATGTGGAAGCTGACACCGGCGCCGGCCTGGTAGATGTCGACAACGAACTGCTCGTTCCACTTGCCTTCCTGCACTTCGCGCGCGGCCTTGATGACGGCATCAGCGACCTTGGCGTCGATCAGCCCAAGTTCCTTGTTGGCCTCGGCCGCGGCTTGCTTGATCATGCCCAACGCGCGGATCAGCGTGGGATGCGCCCGTAGCAGCGATATCGGGTAGTTTTCCACTGCCCGCGCGGTCTGGATGCCGTAGTACACATCGGCGGGGATTTCTTTGGTTCCCAGCGAGTCTTTCTCGGGACGAGTGCTCAAACGAGTAGCGGTGGCCATAGGAACTCCTCGGATGACGATGAAATGACGCGGGCAGCCGCGCTGAAGCCAGCTTCGGGCCGAAGAAGCAAACGCAAAAATTATAACAACTGCAGGGGAGGGCAGTGAGGAAGCGCACAGGCGAGTGTGACCGAGTACTCTTCGAGTTTTGGCAAGGATCAAAACCCCCCACCTTAGCCAAACGACGGCTAGAGAGTGGGGCACCCTCAAGTTTCGATTGGCAAACGAGCCATGACTTCGAACGAATCGCGAATCCTTCCCGAATCGGGTGGTCCGCCCCTTGCGACCAGGAATGTGTGACAGCACCCTGCCTGAGTCGTTACGATAGTTGGCGAGCAGGCTCGTGACCGGAATGAGAAATATAGAAGGGAAGTCAGAGATCGACGATGCCCTGGCGGAAATCGGCAGCGATCTGGAGCCGGAGCCACTCCGTCAGGCGCTCGAGCACCGTCGGCGAGGCTGGGATGTGATCATTGTGGGCGCCGGTCCCAGTGGACTGGCCACAGCCATCGAGGCGCGCCGCCGCGGATTATCCGTGTTGAACATCGACAAGGGCTGCGTGGTGAACTCGCTATTCCACTATCCCACTAATATGGTGTTCTTCACCACGCCCGAGTTGCTTGAGATCGGTGACATTCCGTTTTCCACCGAGAGCAATCGCAAGCCTAATCGCTCCGAGGCCCTCGAGTACTACCGCAAGGTGGCGGAGCACTATGATCTGAATATCCGCCAGTACGAAAACGTGGACGCCCTCGAAGGCGAAGATTCGCAGTTCGTGGTGCGCACCAGTGACCGTCATCAGCGAGTGCACGAGTACAAGACGAAAAAAATTGTAGTCGCCATTGGCTACTACGATCGCCCCAATTACCTGAATGTCCCCGGGGAAGACCTGCCCAAGGTATTCCACTACTATCGCGAGCCGCATCCCTTTTTCGACACCGACGTGGTGGTGGTCGGGGGGAAGAATTCAGCCGCCATCGCCGCGCTGGAGCTGTACCGGCACGGCGCGCGAGTAACACTAGTGCACCGCCGCGACGCTATGCACGCGCACGTAAAGTACTGGATCAAGCCAGATATCGATAATCGCGTCAAGAACGGTGAGATTCCGGCCTACTTCAACAGCACGGTGCGCGAGATCACGCCCGATGCCGTGCTGCTGAAGACCCCTAAGGGGCTTATCAGCCTGCACAACGATTTCGTATTCGCGCTGACGGGTTATCACCCCGACTACACGTTTTTGCGCATGCTGGGAATCGAACTCACCACGGATCAGTGCCGGCCAGTCTGCGACCCGGAGACCCTGGAGAGCAATGTGCCGGGAATTTATGTTGCCGGGGTGATCGTTGCCGGAGCGCGCACCAATGAGATCTTCATCGAGAACGGCCGTTTCCACGGGCGCCTGATCGCCGCTGATATCGCTGGCAAGCTGGAGAAACGCGACGAAGGCTACTCAGATGCAACGTAAGAAAGCAGTCAGCATTCAGTAATCGATCGCTAGCTATGCGGTCGGGCTGGCGGCTGAGTGCAGCTTCTCCTGGCAGGCGCGCACCAGATTCTTGCGCATGTGGAGTTCCGAGCCTCCCGCCTCGAAGCGAACTTCGTCCATCAGCGAACGAATGATGTAGATGCCGCGGCCGCCGCTGGAAGTGAGCCCGGAACCGTGGGTGGGATCGCGCAGAAAGGATGGATCAAAGCCCGGGCCGGGATCGCGAATGGTTAGTGAAATTCCAGAGGCGTCGCACTCTGCGTCGCAGACCACAGTCAGCGAAGGATCGTTGTGGCAGCCGTGAACTACGGCGTTGACCAGCGCCTCCTGCAGAACCAGTTGCAGGTCGAACTGGTCGTTGACCGGGAGGCATCCCTGTTCGCGGAGGAAAGCCAGAATCCGCTCGCGGACCGGAGCCACAGCCTCCAGATCACCGGGAAGGATGAAGCGCTGATGCACGTTCTCTTGGCACATGGACGCTGAGTGAACCATAAGGCGGGGAGGAGCCTGATCGATAGCCTAATAGGAAATTGTTGCGGGAATGTGAATTGGGAAGAAAAACAAATAACCACAAGAGGGCACGGAGAAGAGAGGACCTCAGACCGACACAGGCCACGACGTGACCAAAAACACTCCTGGGAGCAAACGACACCCCCTTGAAATTCCGGTGGCGGATATCGAGGGAGTGTTTTGCTTTCGTAGATACGTATGTATATACTTAACTTCTACGTGCCCGATTAGAGGCCCAGGAGATTGCAATGCGTTCTCGATTGATGAAATGGGGAAACAGTCTGGCTGTGCGTATTCCCAAGAAAGTGGCGGAGCAAGCAAAGTTGAGTGAAGGCGCCAGCCTGGAAATTGCGGTCGAGCGCGAGGGCCGAATTGCGCTTCGCTATCAGCATGATGATCCGACTCTGGACGAGCTGCTGGCGCGCGTTACATCCGAAAATCGCCATTCCGAAACCCGTACCGGGCGCGCGCGAGGAAAGGAAATCCTCGACAAGTGACGGCGTATGTGCCGGAATACGGCGACATCGTGTGGATCGATTTCGACGATCCTCCTGTTGGCCACGAGCAGTCTGGACGACGCCCAGCATTAGTCATGAGCCCATCGCAATACAACCGCACAATCGGCCTGGCGCTAATCTGTCCCATCACCAGCAGGGTCAAGAAGTATCCGTTCGAAGTTGCCGTCGAATCCGGGAAGATCAAAGGAGTGGTGCTGGCGGATCACATTAAGAGTTTGGATTGGCGAGTCCGTCGGGCGCGCTTGGCAGGTAAAGCGCAGGCAGCGATTACGGAAACGGTTCGCAAGCGCTTAGCGCGGATTTTGCTGATTAGCTGAACGGCGCTACAACTGGAGCCCTCACACCACGGCTAATTCAAGTCCCTGAGCAAGTTCCCGCGACGCTGCGTACTCAATGTGCAGAACTCGTCTGCGGGCGCTCATTCTTGATTTTGAAGAAGCATGCACGATCAGAGGCTTCATTGCCAAGACCCCACCAGAGGCAACAGGACAATCGACGGGAGAAATCTGTTCAGCAAGCTGCCTGATTGCCTCGTCGGTTAGGACACCAAGGGTCTGAGATCCAGGCATGACTCTCAACGGCCCGTTATCGAGCGTCGAGTCGTCGAGATGGACCCGTAGAGCCAAGATTTGTTCCAGGACATTTGCAGGTGCGTGGGCGTAGATCACACCTTCCTTGACTGACCAAGGTCCCCAGCCTTCTCGATCCTGACGCTTGCGAACTGGAAGCGCAGTGTCTTGGTGCCACACCACAAGCCAATTGGCGTCCGGAGACTTGTCAAAAAGGGTCGCGCGAAACGGGAACGCTCTCTCGCCGAGAGTCTGTCTTGCGAGCTTCAAAAGGCGCGTATCGGTTGCCAGGGCAGCAACAGGAGAATACTGGAGGGCATGACGAATTCCGGCTCTGCTGCGATGTGGCACGCATTTCTGCAACTCTTCGGCAACGTGCACGATATCGGAAAAAGAGAGGACGTTGGTAAGAATCGCGAATCCTTCGTTCTCGACACACTCCCGCGTAGTCATGCTGCTTTGGGCTCTGAGTCGGGCAGTTAGAACGGGATATCGTCATCCGTAATTTGCGGCCCAGCCTCGTTCGCAGGGGTGCGCTGATCGAAGTTGTTGCCGCCGCGCGTGCGAGCGCCTACCTGTTCCTCGTCGTGCTCGCGTGCGCCGCCGCCCGGGCCGCCGAGCAATACCAGATCGTTCACTATGATTTCGGTTCGGTATTTTTTTTGTCCCGTTTCCTTATCGTCCCAGGAACCAGTGCGCAGGCTGCCTTCCACGTAACAGGTGCGGCCTTTCTTCAAGTACTCGCCTACGATTTCCGCGGTGCGGCTGAAGGCCACCAGGTTGTGCCACTCAGTGCGGTCCTGCCACTGGCCGTCCTTGTCCTTGAAACGTTCATTGGTGGCGAGGGTAAACTTGGCCACGGGGGTGCCACTGGGGGTGTAGCGAATCTCCGGATCCTTGCCGAGATTGCCGATCAAGATCACTTTGTTGACGCTCTTTGCCATGAAAACTCCTCAGGCGAGACCGGCGCCGACCAAAGAGCCAGCGCCCTCGAAATTCGCCGCTAAGGGATCAAGCGAAAACTATAACAGCTTCGGCTCGGCGCCAGTGTCGATCGCTCGGGAATTTTTTCCAGCTACCGCAGTCCAGACTCGTCTTTTTGGAACTGATTCTGTAGGGTTAGAGGCCGCCCGCTTATGCACACTGGAAACTCAGCCTTGCTTTTTCTTGCTGCGGTATTGGGCGGAGCGCTTAATTCGGTGGCCGGAGGAGGCAGCTTCATCGGTTTTCCAGCACTGCTGGTGGCCGGGATCCCGCCTATCCAGGCGAATGCCACCAACACTGTGGCTTTGTGGCCGGGATCGCTGGCCAGTGCTGGGGCTTTTCGGCAGGAACTCTCAGCCCATCATGATCGGTTGTTCTGGCCTTTCATTATCACCAGCCTTGTGGGTGGCGCCACCGGTGCACTGCTGCTGCTGCATACTCCACAGGCGACTTTCACCCGCATGATCCCCTGGCTGCTGCTGCTGGCGACAGTGATCTTCACTTTCGGCGGCCAGATCACGCGCAAGCTGCGCCAGCGGCAAGGGAAACCGGAAGGCCATCTGCTGAGCGCACCGGTGGTGCTCGGACTGCAATTGCTCACGGCGATCTATGGCGGCTTCTTTGGAGCCGGGATTGGGATCCTGATGCTGGCCACGCTGGCGGTGACCGGAATGGAAAACATTCACGAGATGAACGCCTACAAGAACATTCTGGCGACCTGCATCAATGGCATAGCAGTAGTCGCATTCATCGTGGCGCGCGTGGTCGTATGGCCGCAGGCGGTGCTGATGATCGTTGGGGCGATTCTCGGAGGGTATGGCACGGCGTCGTTTGTGCGTCGACTGGATCCCAGGTACGTTCGGACGTTTGTAATTGTGGTGGCCTGCGCCATGACGGCATATTTCTTCCATAAGTACTAGGGGCGGCGCAGGTTCGTGGTGTTCCCGAGCGAACTACCCCACCCTGGCCAAAGCAGGTCCCTCGTCGCTTCGCGCCTCGGGATTTCGCCTGCGGACTCCCGGCTGGCAGCGGCCCTCACGCCCGCAAAACGGCTCAAAATGGGGCACCGATCAGGGTTCGTTATCTTCTCACCGTTCGCACAGCCAATGCTCTTGCTATCCTAAGCACATGCAGGTCACGGTGCTGTTCTTCGGGTCCCTGCGGGACATGGCGGGAAAAACCCAGGCTGTCGTTCGTCTGCCTGAGGGATCGACGGTGCAGGACCTGCTGACGCATTTCCAGAAGGAGATGCCGCGGTTGAGCGGCATTCTGCCGTCGCTGGCACTTTCGGTAAACCTGGAGTACGCCCGCAGTGAGATGCGCCTGCACGATCAGGATGAGGTGGCCTTGTTGCCGCCGGTCAGCGGAGGCTCAGAGGCTGGCGTCCCCGAAGGCGCTTTGAAGCAGCCGGAAGGCAAACGTTGCCGCCTGGTTCGCGAGGCGATCAATGTTCAAGCGGAGGTCGAAGCGCTGAAGCAGCCCGAAGATGGGGCGGTCGTGGTGTTTGAAGGTGTTGTCCGCAACCATAGCCGCGGCCGCCGGACGCAATTTCTTGACTATTCGGCTTACGAGCCAATGGCAATCAAGCAAATGGATCAGCTTGTGGAAGAAAGCTTGAGCAATTTTGCGATTCGCGAAGCCCGCATCGTGCACCGGTTGGGACGGCTGGAGATTGGCGAAACCAGCGTGCTGATAGCGGTCAGCTCGGCTCACCGCGTCGCGGCATTCGATGCTTGCCGCTGGCTGATTGACACGCTGAAGCGAGCTGTTCCGATATGGAAGCGGGAGCATTTTGCCGATGGAGCGGTGTGGGCGGATGGGGAGCCATTTCCCGAGGAAATTGCCGCTCGGCCTTTGTCATCGTCAGCTAAGCCCGCATCCAAGTGAGCAGAAGAATATCTATGGTCAATCGGCGGGGATTGATAGCGGCGCTGTGGGTCGCGGGGATCGTGGTGTCCTCCTACGCGCAACAGCCGAAGTATCCTCGTCCGCCGGTGGCCTCTGTACCGTCTGGGCCGCAGCCCGGCGCCAGCAAATCAGACCCGAGCCTGAGCAAGCCGGACCCAAGCAGCGAAGGGGAGGGGCAGGTTCCGACATTCCGATCGGACGTCAAGCTAGTAAATGTATTTGTCTCCGTGCAGGATCCAAACGGCGCGCCGGTTGCGACCCTCAAACAGCAGGACTTCAGGATTTTCGAAGATGGGGTGCCACAAAAAATCGCCGTGTTCAGCCGGGAGTCGGAGCTGCCGCTCTCGATTGTGGTAGCGATCGACACCAGTTTGAGTACGAAGAAGGATCTGAAGCTGGAACTGGAGTCGGCGCGCAAGTTTGCGCACGCTATTTTGCGGCCGGTGGACAGCATGGCGCTCTACCAATTCTGTGAGAAGGTCTATCAGCTGGTGCCCTTCACGTCCGACCTGGCACGAATCGATAACGGCATTAACCGGGTGCAACACGGATCGGCGACCGCTCTCTACGACGCGATTTACCTCGGCTCCCACGCTCTTGCCAGGCGCGATGGACGCAAAGTGATGGTGGTCATCACTGATGGCGGAGATACCATGAGCCAGGTGAATTACCAGGAAGCGTTACGATCGGCCCAGGTTTCGGAGGCCATTGTCTATAGCATCATAGTCGTTCCGATCGAAGAGAGCGCCGGCCGCGACATCGGCGGGGAGCACGCGCTGGTGCAGATGTCGACGGACACCGGTGGCAAGTACTACTACGCGAGCGGGCTGAGCGCGCTGGACCGCGCCTTTCGGCAAATTTCCGACGAGCTGCGGACGCAATATCTTCTCGCCTACTATCCATCGCCGCGCTCCACTTCGAACGACTTCCGACGCATAGAAGTGAAGATCAGCGACGCCTTTCCTGGTGCAGGGGAATTGCGGCCGCGTCACCGCGCGGGCTATTACACCTCCAAGGATGAATAGGGGGACACTCTCAAAGTGTAGAATGACGGGCATGTCATTCCGTGGCCCTGGGAACAGCCCTTCTAAGAAGCCGAAAGCACCTCCTCCAGACGAGACCCACGAAGAAGCGGCATATCTAAAGTCGCTAGGGGAGAAGCAGAAGATTGTCAGCGTGAAGCTAAGGGGCGGGGAAGTAGTAAAAGGTTGGGTGGAGTACTACGACAAGAACATGATCCGTCTCACCCGCGACGGCGAGCCCAACCTGTTCATCTTCAAGCACGAGATCATGTACATCGCGGAAGAGCCGGGCACGGCCAAGAAATAACGGCCATGGTGGAGGCTCGGCAGCAGGCAAGCTGTTCGAAAACGCAAGATCCTTCGACTCCGCGCCCGCGACCTGCACAAGACGCAGGTCGGAGAAAAACCCGGGCGCGTCGCTCAGGATGACCCCTAGGATTGAATCGTGCTGGACAGGTGCGACATCAGGGATTGAGACAGGTTTCGTCCGAAACCATTGAGAGCTAAATGAGCCAAGAACGCGAATTTTTACTCGTCATGGAAGAGATCGCCCGCGAGGCGGGAGCGCTGCTGATGGAGCGATTCCGCAAGCGCATCGGGTTTGAGTACAAGGGCGACGTGGATCTGGTAACCGAAGCCGATCGCGCTTCGGAAAAGCTGATCACCCTTCAGCTGGAATCGCGCTGGCCGGATCATGATCTCTACGGTGAAGAGGGAACGCGCACCCATCGCAACAGCGACTATTGCTGGTACATCGATCCCCTGGACGGCACTACGAATTTCGCGCACGGTTTTCCCGTGTTCTGCGTGTCACTGGCTCTCGATCATAAGGGCGAGAGAATCGCGGGCGTTTTATATGACCCCACTCGGGATGAGCTGTTCGCGGCAGAGAAGGGAAGTGGAGCCAGGCTGAACGGGAAACCTATGCATGTCTCGCGCGTGGATAACATGGCAGAGGCGCTGTCGGGCACAGGATTTCCCAGTCACAAACGCCACAAGAATCCCAATATTTACTTCTATCACATCATTACACTGCGCACCCACGGCGTGCGCCGGGCGGGTTCGGCGGCGCTGGACCTCGCCTCAGTCGCTGCAGGGCGGCTGGACGCGTTCTGGGAATTCAACCTGAATCCCTGGGATACGGCTGCGGGTGAGTTGCTGGTGCGAGAAGCCGGTGGAGTGATCACGCGTTTCGATGGCACTCCCTGGCGGTTGGACAGCAAAGAAACGCTGGCGACCAATGGGCTCCTGCAGCAGGAATTCATCGAGCTTTTCCGCGACATCTTCGCCGGGCGAGGACTAGAGGATCTGCCCAGTCCCACGGAGTACGCACGGACCCGGCAATAACCGGCGGGCTGTGATTCCGGCTGAGCAGAGCGAGTGGACTCATCATGCGTGTCCGGGGATGTTGAGATTCAGCTTTCGAAAAGAGATGAACTGCCGCAGCCCAGCCAGAGAACGGCTAGAGTGGGGCATCCTTGTTTCGCCGCACGCTGCGGCCCATCCCGCTCCGGCCTGCAAGGGCTTCCAAACACACTTTCCCGGGTCCCATCGCAGTAAAATAGTGTCAGGTCATGCCGGGGTGAGCAGAACCCACCGGGTCCTATTTTGCCTGAACACTGCAGCCAGGATCGTTAAGTGAACAACTCTCTACTCCAACGCGAGATTGCCAAACGTCCAGCATTCGTCCATTTGAGTGGGCGCATCCTTTTTCTGACCGAAGATCCGGAATTGATCCGCAGGCAACTCGAGGGCTGGGACCTGCCCTGGGATACGAGAGATCCCAAGAACAATCCGAAGCTGCGGGATGACATTTCGACTGACGAGATTACGCCGGCTCACATCTGCTTCTTCTTCGACGAGACGCTGGGGGAGTTTCCTTATACCGGCCTGAAATGCGGAAATGAGCTGCCGATCAGGCGTGGTGACGTAAAGCGCGGCGGCTTTGTGGCGTCGGTGAGCGGCAAGCGTCGCGGCAAGGGATCGAGCCGCGAACAGTCGCCTTATGCAGAGCGGGCGGCAGGCATACAGGTGGTGATCGCCGAGAATATTGAGCGCATCTACAAGCAGAATTGCCAGAACCTGGGCGTGCTCACCTCAACCGATTTTGGGTTGATCGACAAGATACGCAGCGGCGCTCCCATTCCGATTTCGGAGTTCACCCAGGGCGAGGATCCCATCACGCGCGAGGTCATCGAGTACGGCGGGCTATTCGCTTTCAATGTAGCGCGCATGCAGAAGAAGGTTTCGCTGCCAGCGATCGATACGAAGCCCCGCCCTATGTCACTAGCGGAGAAGATCTTCGCCAGGCACATGATCAGGCCGGATGGAGGAGTGGGAGTACCCGCGGTAAAACCGGGGGATACCGGCTTCACGCAGGTTGATCTGCGCTTCAGCCATGAGTACGTCACGCCCATGGCCTCGATTTTCTACGAGCAACTGGTGGGCAAGGACGTACCCGTTAACGATGCTTCAAGCATCCGCTTTTTCCGCGATCACCTGACCTTTCTGGATGAGGTCCTGTCCGAAGAGAAGCGCAAGATGGGACTGCTCGATCTGGCTACCCAGCTGAAGTTCAAGCAACAGGATTTTGCCAAGGCGCAAGGGATCAAGTTGCACGGCGAATTGAAGGACCGGAAGGGCGCGGAGGGAATCTGCCACTCGGTGATGCTGGAGACCTACGCGCTGCCGGGACAGGTCAATGTAGGGTCGGATTCGCACACGCCGCACGTGGGGGCGATCGGCTGCGTGGCATTCGGCATCGGCACCACTGACGTTTTCAATTCCTGGTTTACGAAGGATATTCGGGTAAAGATTCCCGAATCGGTGAAGGTCAATATTCGGGGCAAGAGGCGGCCTAATGTGACCGCCAAGGACTTCATCCTGAAGATCCTTTCGCTCGACTACGTGCGCAGCGGCAAGGCTTTAGCCAAGGTAATCGAATACGCCGGCGAGGCGATCGAGGATCTCAGCGTCGATGAGCGCGCCACCATGACCAATATGGCGGCGGAGATTGGCGGGTTTACCGGCATCGTTGCCCCCGATGAGAAAGTCGTGGAATTTCTGATGGAACGCCGAGGGATGGATCGGCCACAAGCAACGGAGATGATCCGCGGTCTCAGCAGTGATCCCGGAGCGCAGTATGCTCAGGTAATCGAGTTGAACGCCGACGAAATTTATCCCATGGTGGCGACGCCCGGGGATCCCGGCAATGGAGTGTTCATCCCGGAGTTGGGGAGCAAGCCTATCGCGGTGGAGATCGCTTATGGCGGCACATGCACGGCGGGCAAGAACGAAGACATGGATATGTACGCCGAAGTCCTCGCGGATGCGTTGCGACAGGGCAGACGAGTGGCTGACTCGGTCAGGTTCTACATCCAGTTTGGTTCGCAGGAGACGCGCGAATATTGTCTGCGCAAAGGCTATCTGGAGATCTTTCGCAAAGCCGGGGCGCAGGTCATTGAGCCGAGTTGTGGGGCCTGCATCAATGCTGGTCCGGGTGTGTCCACGCGCCCGGATCAGGTAGTCATCAGCGCGCAGAACCGGAACTTCCCAGGTCGCAGCGGACCGGGCCAGATGTATCTGGCGAGCCCGCTAACGGTGGCTGCAAGCGCAGTGGCGGGGCACATTGTGGAGTATCAACCAGCGGAACAGCGGGAGACGGTTTCGGTGTAGAGAAGTCCGACCCGTGGAGTCGGACTTGCTGTCGGCGCCACATTCGAGACGGAGTTTGGAGCGTTGCTTACCGGCCTCGTTTGCTAGAATACGCGGTTGGCCAGAAGGGGTAGGCCAGCGCAATCTTAGAGAAGAGAAGAACAGGGAGAGCAAATCGTTATGGCATACGTTATTGCAGAACCGTGCATTGGGACGAAGGACACGGCTTGCGTCGATGCCTGCCCCGTGGACTGCATCCATCCCAAGAAGGATGAGCCAGCCTACGCGACGAGTGAGATGCTGTACATCGATCCAGTGGAATGTATCGACTGCGGGGCATGCGTTCCGGTCTGCCCGGTTTCCGCTATCTTCGCGCTGGACGATCTGCCGGATAAGTGGAAAGCCTTTACCGCCAAGAACGCGGAGTACTACGGAAGATAGCGGCTAACCTAAGCGGGATCAACACAGGCGCGAATCCCCGGATGCGCGCCTGTTCTCATTTCTGAGCAGTTGCCGCCGTTGCTTTCCATGTCGGGCATGCTCATTTAGAATCGGCGGTGGGCCGCTCGGTGCTCTGCCGGCTGGAACAGCGCCAGGATTTCTCCGGTCCGTGCCATTGAGTCGCTGAATTCCCGAATAACAACGGGTAAGAGATGTCCTTGAAGCAGTCGGAGGCGGTGGTCTTACGCACATATCCGCTGCATGAGGCGGACTTGCTGGTCACGTTCTTCACCCGTGCAGAAGGCAAGGTTCGAGGGGTGGCGAAAGCGGCGAAGCGGTCGAAGCGGAGATTCGGAGGCGCATTAGAGCCGCTCACCTGTGTTCGCGTTTACTACGAGGATCGTGAGCGGCAGGAGCTGGCGCGCATCGATTCGTGCGATGTGCTGGATTCACCGTTGGCGACGCGAGTGGATTATCCGCGAGCGGCTGCGCTGGGGCATGTGGCGGAGGTTCTAGATGAGTTGCTGCCTGACCGCGAGCCCAACGATGCGGCATTCCGGCTGACGGTTTCGGTCTTGAGCAATCTGCGCGCGGGGGCGATCTGGATGCCACTAACGTACTTTGACCTGTGGCTGGTCCGGCTGATGGGCTACCTGCCTGACCTGAGTGCCTGCACGGTTTGTGGAAGAACCCTGAATGGAAGTCGCGCCTATTTTCATGCTCTGGCTGATGGGCTCATGTGCAGCCAAGACAAAAGGCTGGCGTCGTCAGAGTTGTCGGCAGAATCGCGGATGCTCGCGGCAGAGATGTTTCGATCGTCAGTGGATTCGATGGCGGGAGTAGCGTGGCCCAAACAGCGTGGACGCGATCTGCGGAAATACCTGGTGCAGATTCTGGAGCGGCTCATCGACAAAAGATTACTGGCTGCCGCCATGTTGGAAAAGGTGGAGTGAGCGCGCAGTAAGAGCCCTCGCGGCCTCCGGCCGCTCGTGATGACAATAGGGGAGCGAGATCTACGGCGCGGCTGAAGCCACGCCCTTTCAAAGCAAAACCGTGAACGCGCGGCAGAATTTTCGAGCAAACGAAGACCGATAAGCCAACACATACCTGAATGTCACAGACGACCGCCAACACGGCACCCACATACCAAGAGCTGATTCTCCGGCTGCAGGGTTTCTGGGCGGAGCGAGGATGCGTGCTGCAGCAGCCCTATGACCTGGAGGTGGGCGCGGGTACGATGGCGCCGGAAACCTTCCTGCGGGTACTTGGTCCGCAGGCGTACAACGTGGCGTACATTCAGCCCTCCCGGCGTCCAGCAGACGGGCGCTACGGCGAAAACCCCAACCGGCTTTACAAGCACACTCAACTGCAGGTGATTCTCAAGCCCCCGCCGGAAGATGTTCAGGACGTCTTTCTTGAATCGTTGCGTGCGATCGGCATCGACCTGCGCAAGCACGACATCAAGTTTGAAGAAGACAACTGGGAATCGCCGACCTTGGGCGCGTGGGGCATTGGCTGGCAAGTAATGCTGGACGGCCTGGAGATCACGCAATTCACGTATTTCCAGCAGTGCGGCGGCATGGACCTGGATCCGATCTCGGCCGAGCTGACCTATGGCCTGGAGCGAATTGCGGCCTTTCTGCAGGACGTCGACAGTATCTACGACATCGTCTGGGCGCGCGACCCCCGCACGGGAGAGGAGCGCACGTATGGCGATGTGCGGCTGGCGGACGAACTGCAAATGTCGGTTTACAACTTTGAAATGGCGGATGTCGAGAGGGCGTGGAGACATCTGGAGCTCTATGAGAGCGAGTGCAAGGACTTGCTCGACCAGTGGAACGATGTGGCAGCGAGCTGCAATAGCGTGGCCAGGAGGCGTTTTCCGTTGCTGGGGGCCTTCGATCTTTGCCTGAAATGCTCGCACTTGTTCAACATCCTGGACGCGCGGGGTGCCATTTCCGTGACCGAGCGCGTGGGAGTGATCGCACGCATTCGTCAGTTGGCGGTGGGAGTTGCCAAGGCATGGGTGGCGCAGCAGCATGCGGAAGCTCCAACCGCCGTGGAAGTCGCCAAGATTGCGGATTGAGGCCCGTCAGCTGTGACGTTGCTCACAATGGGTGGGACAGAGTTTCCACTAGAATTTTTTGTTTGATTATCCGATGCCAGACTTCCTGTTAGAGATCGGTTGCGAAGAAATCCCGGCCCGCATGATTGACGCTGCGCGGGAGGAGCTGAAGCGACGAGTCTCGGATGTGCTCGTGCGGGAGCGGTTAGCAGCCGATCCGGTGCTGGAACCGTTCTCGACACCCAGACGAATTTCTGTCTTGGCTCGGAGCATCTCGGGGTCGCAGCCTGATCTCGAGGAGCAGGTTCCCGGCCCTTCCTATAAGGTGGCATTCAAGGATGGCGAGCCCACTCCCGCGGCACAGGCTTTTTCCAGGAAAGTTGGGGTCGATCTTGCTCAATTGGAAAAGATAACGACTCCGAAGGGCGAGTATCTGGCCGCCCGCGTAGTGAAGAAAGGCCGGCCCGCGGCCGAGGTTCTGGCCGAGCTGCTGCCGAAAGAAATTGCCGGTCTCTATTGGCCCAAGAACATGTATTGGCGTCCCGGGGACACCAATCTCCGCTTTGTTCGCCCGATTCGATGGCTGGTGGCAATGCTGGACGGGGAGGCGATCCCGCTGGAATTTGCGGGGATCCGTGCCGGTGTGAGTTCGCAGGGACACCGCTTTCTGAGCTCCTCCAAAGTCAGCTTCGCCTCGCCCGCGGAATATGCGGGCAAGCTCGAGCAAGCGGGTGTAATCGCCAACCCGGCAGAGCGCGAACAGCGGGTTCGCAAGGCGTTGGACGCGGCAACCCGAGCGCTGCCCGGCGCGCGCTGGCGCGAAGACAAGGAACTGCTTAACACGGTCGTGAATCTGACCGAGTTTCCGTCCGCCATTCTGGGCAGCTTCGATCCTCAGTTCTTGTCGTTGCCGGAAGAGGTGCTGGTGACGGTGATGCGCGACCATCAGAAATACTTCGCGGTCGAGGATGACCAGGGCAAGCTGGCGCCGCACTTCCTGGCTGTGTTGAATACGGATCGTGATCCGGAGGGCTTGATCCGGCATGGCAACGAGCGCGTGCTGCGAGCGCGCTTCAACGACGCGCGTTTTTTCTGGGATATCGATCAGAAGGTGCCCTTGCGCGAGCGGATTCCCCTGCTGAAGAAGGTTACTTTTCAGAAAGACCTGGGCAGTTACTACGACAAAACACGACGGGTGCAACGGCTGGCGAGCCTGGTATCGGAAGCTTTGCGGAGTGCGGAAATCCAGGTCCGGCCGGGAGTGGTTCACAAAGCCACGCTGCTGGCTAAGACCGATTTGACGACTGAACTGGTGAAGGAGTTCACTGAGCTGCAAGGAATTGTCGGCGGACTTTATGCTCGCGTGCAGCAGCTGGATCCAGCGCTTCCGGAAGCCACGCGATTTGCCATCGCGGATGCGATCTACGATCAGTACAGGCCGGAGTCGATGGAAGATGGGGTCCCGAGAACACTGGAGGGAGCGGTACTGTCCATTTCCGACAAGGCCGACAGCATTGCAGGCATGTTTGCCCTTGGTCTGGTTCCAAGCGGCTCTAAAGACCCCTTCGCCCTGCGGCGGCAGGCGAATGGCATCGTTAAGACAGTGGCCGAACACAAGCTGCCCCTAAGCCTGCGTGCTCTGTTCAAGGATGCTCGCGAAGGTTATACGGGCTCGGAAGCTGAGCCGAAGTTCAAGACCATCGGCTACACCAGCGAGGTGGCGGACTTTTTCCACGAGCGTCTGGAGTTCTACCTGCGCGAGGTGTGCGGATATGCCTACGACGTAGTCAACGCCGTGCTCGCGGCAGGCGCCGACGACGTGGCAGATGCCATAGCACGAGCAGAAGCCGTGGCTCACGTTCGTCCTTCGGAGGACTTCGAGTCCATTTCGATAGCCTTCAAGAGAATGAAGAACATTTTGCGGCAGGCCGCGGACACCGGAAAAAAGATTGCCCCCGCGATGGATGCGGCAGCCTTCACCGATGAGCCAGAGCAAGCTCTGGGAGCGGCAGTGCCGCAAGCGGCAGAGAAGGTCAGAAGACTAGGGGAAGAAAAAAACTACCAAGCGGCTTTGCAGGAGATCGCGCAGCTGCGGCCAGTCATCGACAAATTTTTCGACAAAGTAATGGTCATGGTGGAGGACGAGAGGGTGCGAGCGAACCGGCTGGCTTTGTTGCAAGCAATGCTCAACGAATTTTCCACCATGGCTGACTTCTCGGAGATTGTGACCGAAAAGAAGTAGATTCGCCAAGCGAGAATCGCTTGTGTTTCAATAAGTTTAAGCCAGTTTCATAAAGAAGAGGATTACATGGCGACAACAACCATTCCCGAAACCACGACCAGCAGACCTTCAACCCAGCAACCAGCGACCGTTAAATATGTGTACTTCTTCGGCGGCGGCAAGGCCGATGGTGACGGCAAGATGAAAGACGTTCTCGGAGGCAAGGGCGCCGGGCTTGCCGAGATGACCAATGCCGGTCTGCCGGTGCCTCCGGGATTCACCATTCAAACCGAAGCCTGCCGCGAGTACATGCGCACGGGCAAGACCTTGGAAGAAGTGAATCGGCTGACGAATGAGGCGTTGCACCGGCTCGAACAGCTGCAGGGCCAGAAGCTGGGAACGGGGGACAATCCCTTGCTGGTGAGCGTGCGCTCGGGCGCGAAATTCTCCATGCCCGGGATGATGGACACGATTCTGAACCTGGGCCTCAATGATCAGAGCGTAGAGAGTCTGGCACGGCGCAGCAACAATCCCCGGTTCGCCGCCGATTCCTATCGCCGCCTGATTTAGATGTTCGGCAACGTGGTTCTCGACATTGAAAAGTCGGCATTTGAAGAAGTCTTCGATGCCAAGAAGAAACAGAAGAAGGCGAAGCTCGATACCG